>JBEKYG010000740.1:0-3239 GCA_049511215.1 Acidobacteriota bacterium
AGCTTCGGGAAAGCGGCGATTCAATCCAACGGCAAGGATACGACGGTGGGGCACTGGGAGATGGCCGGCATCCTGAGCCTGGTGCCATTCCCGACCTATCCGAACGGCTTCCCCGCCCGGATCATCGAGCCGTTCGAGAAGGCGATCGGGCAGCGGGTGCTTGGCAACCGGGCCGCTTCGGGAACGGAAATCATAAATGAACTTGGCGATGAACACGTGCACACGGGCAGCCCGATCGTCTATACGTCAGCGGATTCGGTTTTTCAAATTGCGGCGCACGAGGACATAATCCCGCTCGACCCGCTCTACCGGATCTGTGGTATCGCGCGCAAACAGCTTATCGGGCCCGACCGCGTGGCGAGGGTGATTGCGCGGCCGTTCATCGGGTCCTCAGGCGGATACCGGCGCACCGCCAACCGCAAGGACTTTGCGGTGCTGCCGCCCGAGGAGACGCTTCTGGACCGACTAAAGCGGGAGGGCCTGGCCGTGATTGGGGTCGGCAAGGTCGGTTCGATTTTCGATTACTCCGGCATTACGGAGGATTTGCCGGTCCATGGCAACGAGGAGTCCATGGACGCGACCATCGCCGCCCTCGCGCGGATACCCGCGGGAATGATCTTCAGCAACTTCGGAGACTTTGACACGCTTTGGGGGCACCGCAACGATAGCGCCGGCTTCGCGCGCGGTCTCGAGGCCTTCGACCGGCGGCTGCCCGAACTATGCGAGGCCCTGGGAGATGATGATTGCCTGGTCATTACCGCAGACCACGGGTGTGACCCGACCACGGCGAGCACGGACCACTCGAGGGAGTACACCCCGATCCTCGTTTTCAGCCGCAAGCTTGCCGGCGGCGTGAATCTGGGCACGCGCGGTTCGCTTGCAGACATCGGCCAGACGGTCGCGGAGAATTTCGGGCTCCGGCTGCCTACCGGCACGTCTTTTCTCAAGGATTTGCGATAATCCCGGGCGGAAGAATCAGCTCGCAGATATAAGGCAGATTGCGATAGCGCTGGTCGAAATCCAGCCCGTACCCCACAACAAACTTGTCGGGCACATCGAACCCCACATAGTCCGCATTTACGGCAATTTGCCTGCGGGAGGGCTTGCTGAGCAGCGTGGCAACGGCCAAGGACCGCGGGCTCCGTGATACCAGGTTCTCCCACAGGTAATGAAGCGTGAGGCCCGTGTCAAGGATGTCTTCCACGAGCAGGACGTCCTTGCCTTCCACGCTTTCGTCAAGGTCCTTCAGGATGCGCACTTCGCCGCTGCTTTTGACGGCGGATCCATAGCTGGCGACTGCCATAAAATCGAAAGAGACGCCCACGCTGATGGCACGTACCAGGTCCGCGTGGAAAACGGTAGCCCCTTTGAGAATTGCTATCAGATGGGGAGTCTTCCCTCGGTAGTCCGCTGTAATCTGCCGGCCAAGCTCGCCAACCCGGTTTCGAATCGTCTCCGCGTCAATCAGGATCGGACCGAGCGCTTCATTCAGATGACGGTACCAATCGACAGCCACGCAACCTCCCTTACTTTGTCGCCCAACGCTCGCGCTCAGCGGCGAGCCGCGCGAGGACGCTCGCCGCGCTGGCGGTTTGTGCGTCTTGGGCGGCTCGCCGGTTGGAGCGCCTTGTTCGGCAGCCCTCCCGTTCGACGCACAGCATTCGTCGTGTCGAGCAGCCCACGGAGGGCCTCATTGACCGCCGCGTTTGTGGGAAAAGCCTTCGCTATATCGGCTTCGAGGAGGACGAGGTTAGTGCCCGCTCGAAATCGTCTGACGTATTTCCCGCGAACGCCACCCTTCATGGAGGCGAAGTCATACTCGGGACGCAAATCGTCCTCAAGACTCTTATTCATCTTCTTCATAGAACCTTCGTTCGTGCCGGGTCGCTTGCCGGGCGTTGATAATTCGTGTTTTGTTGCTCCGCTCGGTATGAGCTACAACCAGAAGCCGGCTGAGCGCAGACACCCCAATTGTAAGGAATCGTTGTTCAAACGTCGAATGGTTCGGATCCGGGAAAGTAGTTGAGAGCGGATCGTCAAGAACAGTCGCCGCTTCATAGAAATCCACCCCGTGCTTCCGAAGGTTCGATTCCGCCTTCTTGGGATCCCAGGTGAAGAACATCTGGATATTATACGCCCTTCAACTCTCGGCTGCGGGTCTTGGCTGCCTAACGCCTTGCCGTTAAGCTGCGGGCGGCCGTCCGCGGCCGACCGACAGCTTCAACGGCTTGTTCGGCAGTTCCGTCGCTGAGAAGACACCGTCGGGATCAAATCCGAAGCGCTGGTAGGCCTCAAACCGAAGCAACCACGCAAAGTACGAGATCTCGTCGGCGAGCGCATCGGCAATTGGGTGGACAGCAACGAGGCCAGCTGCGTCCGTGAACAGGTTTTCATGCTTTACCGCATGCGCAGTCTTGGGGCGATTCGGTGCCGGAAACTTGCCGTCGTAGATGTGATGGATGCTCCATTGCCTCCCAGGAGAAGATCGATCAGGCCGCTTGCCGCCAGCCAACAAGAAGGAAATTATCGCCGGGCCATTTGACCTTGGATCTACCTTGATCTTCGCGGCTGCGAGCTCTGCCATTTGCTCTGGCGAATACTTGTGGAAGCGCTCGCGAACGCACCCTGGCCACCAGCAGCCGCCACGCGCAGGCCACTGTATGAAGGCGTCTTGTCGATTCCACACGTGATCCACGACCGTCAATGAATCCGGCGGCACCTGTCCGCGCATGTCCTCAAGCCATTTCACTCGTTGCCTCCTTGAATCTGCCGAACTTAAATTATACGGGTCTCGATAGCTGGATAGGCCGCCAAGTGGCTTCTGCCTATCCCATCGAGACTGGACCATTATAACGGCAATTCTGTTACCAATCAGCTGATTATGCGTCGTCCAATTGGCGGCTGATCCAAATACGCCGCGAGCCCCGCCCGCTTAGTTGGATAACGAACGCCGGCGGCCGCTATTTTCTTCCGCGCCGAATGTTTGTGGCCGCTTCGAATAGCGCTTGATGAGGGGGGTGGGATAGACTACATTTTTTCCACTGGCTCACAAGGGAGCGAAAGGCTGCAGGGTCGGTCATGATGGAGACGAGAAGGAAATCAGTGCCGGTACGGGTGGGTCAGGTTCGCGTCGGCGGCGATGCCCCGATCGCCGTTCAGTCGATGACCAACACCGACACGGAGGATGCGCAGGCGACGGCGCTGCAGGTGGCTGCGCTGGCCGCGGCCGGATCCGAATT
>JBEKYG010000741.1:0-3236 GCA_049511215.1 Acidobacteriota bacterium
TATCAGATCGACGTATGGGGAAGCATACGGCGCGGCGTCGCGGCAAACTCAGCCATCGCGCAGGCTTCGGCGGCAGAACTGGAGAATGCCCGCTTGTTGTATCAGGCGGAACTCGCCGCGGATTACTTCCAGATTCAGGGAGTGGATGCCTCGCGGCAATTGCTGGACGACACAGTGAAGTCGTACGAGCGATATGTTCAACTGACCCAGGACCGATACGAAGGCGGTGTGGCATCGATGGGCGATGTGGCACTGGCTCAAACTCAGTTGGAAACAGCACGCGCGCAGTTGGCCGACCTGGGAGTTCAGCGGGCCCAATTCGAACATCCGATCGCAGTGCTGGCGGGCAAACCCCCTGCCGACTTGTCGATTCCTTCCGCGCCGGATCAGTCTCCGCCGCCGGCATCTCTGATCGGTATTCCTTCCACTCTGCTGGAACGAAGGCCCGACGTCGCTGCCGCCGAACGGCAGGTCGCGGCCGCGAACGAACAGATCGGAATCGCCAAGGCTGCGTTCTACCCGTCACTGACCTTCAGCGCCAGCGGGGGTTCGCAAACCACGGCCATCCTCGATTTGCTCACATGGCCAACCCGCTTCTGGTCGGTGGGATCGCAATTGGCCGAGACTCTCTTCGATGCGGGCAAGCGCCGCGCTCAAGTCAAGCTGACGCAAGCCGCCTATGACGCCACCGTGGCGAATTACCGGCAAACGGTACTGACGGCATTTCAACAGGTGGAGGACAGTTTGGCGCAGTTGCGCATCCTCTCCCAAGAGGCTGAGATCACGGACCGAGCGGTCAAAGCCGCGCAGCAGTCGCTTGAGATCTCTGCTGCCCAATATCGTGGAGGAATCGCGAACTATCTGCAGGTAATCACCGCGCAGACCAGCACGCTGCAGAATCAACGGGCGGCAGTCGATATTCTCACGCGTCGCCTGGGCCCGAGCGTGTCCTTGATCCAAGCCCTTGGCGGCGGATGGGACGCGTCGCAGCTACCTTCTTCCCAGGACGTAAAACGCTGAGCGAACGGATCCGGAGCCGGGGTGGCCGCGCCGGCGACAGCAGCTTCGGGCGCGCGGTGGTCCACGGCCCCGCGCCCCTCTCCGCCCAGGAGGTGGCGAAGATGGAATCCACGCTGGCGCCGGAGCCGGGGTGGCTGCGTGCGGAATTGCGGGTAGGTAGACGGGCAGACCGAGAAGAACCGGCTTGGCCACGCAAACCAGCCCGCAATATTGGAGCTTCCCGAACCGGGCTACGCGCCTCTCCGCGCCCGCAATGTCCAGTCTCCGATCCAAGAGCTGCGAAAGAATCCCTGCCGGAATAGCGGGAGGCTGGCAATTCACTGAATTTGGCGCGATGGTGAGTTCAGCACGCGGCTTTCCGGTATCTTGAATCGTGAAGATCTCCTTCGCAATGGTAATTGGGCTGCGCGCCAAAGGGTAGCCTGCGGAGGTGCTGCGGCGATCATGCGACCGGGAACGTGATGACGGAGGGGCCAAGCTGTCCTCGATCACCGACGTCAAATACCCATCCAGCCGAAGAAACGCACGCTATGACGAGGCCATCTCTTCTGGTGCACCGGGCTGGCCAAGCCGCCTCCGGCAGATACAATGAGGATTATGGTGATGGGTTCAATCTCTACGCGCATTAGCACTCGCGTCAAGCAATTCGCCGGCGTGAGGAGAGGGACGGCACTGTTGAACGTCCTTCGGCACTGGCAGCGCCAGCCACGAGTCGTCCAGGCGCTGGGATTCCTGGTTCTGTTCGTCCTGATTGCATGGCTCGACCTTATCATCGATCACGACCTATCGCTCTTTGCTCTATATCTGATCCCAACGCTGTACTCAGCTTGGTTCCTGGGAATCCGCTGGGGATACGTAAGCTGTCTCGCCAGCGCCGTCGTCTGGGTTATCGATGACTGGGGAGGAGCGGCTTTCTATCACCATGCGTTGATTCCCTACTGGAACGTGGCTGGAAGGTTCATCGTGCTGACGGTTATCGTGGCTATCGTAAACGCTCTGAAGGGCGCGCTTGAAAATGAATATGAAGCTGAACGGCGAGGCGTCCAGAAAGAATTCGAAATCGCCTGCGAAGTACAGAGCCGCTTGCTTCCATCGCAAACCCCGGACTATCCCCGCCTGGACTTCGGTTAACTTCTACCAGCCGGCCCGTAAAGTGGGTGGTGACTACTAAGAAGATTGGCAGCACGATCCCGAGCAGACGCTTTTCATATTTCCCAAACATATTCACCCCCATACACCCGATTTACCCAAATCGGAATTCTTCAACTTCCAACTGATTAGATTGACGCGATGACAAAAGGTTTTATTTACGAGTTTGCATTCTGCGAGGGGTGGGCGCTTGCGGGGACCCAAGAAGAATCTGCCGGCATAGCGCACTCCGACTGTTCATGCGGGAGTTGTGTTTCCAATCTTCATTCCAATAACGGAGCGATCACGGATAGGAGAGAGAATCTATTGGACAGAGAATCCATCCGCCATAGTGACACTTTAGAGAGGCTCGGACATCTTAACTTCAGACCTCCCGACATACTGCCGAAATTCCAAGGAATTTGCACCTTTTTTCGGACATGGGTGCGCACCGAAATATGTCCGCTTTTTTCTCCGGGTTAGGGTCGGAATCGGCATCGGAATCGTAGGGAAACCGAATCGATAGCGATTCCGATACCGATTCCGACCCCGGATTGGGACAGATTGCTTCTCGACCATGTCAGGAGCTCTGAACTTGTGGGTGAAAGGAGAAGCAACCTTGGCCGAATCGGGAAATCACGAAAACCAGCTGAGATTCTTTCTGGGGTCTGGCATCCTGTCTGACGCAAATCGGGCAGGAAGAGTGCAAAGTGGTTTGGAGGGTCAGGGAATAACATTCTTGGATTTTGCAGCACATCTCCGTTTTTCGCATGGAGATGCTATGGAGTGACTATGGTCGGGATTCTTCTGACTCTTATAGCAGCTGTGCCTGGGATCTGCTTGGCTTTTAGCGATCCCAATCATGGTCGGGCTTCCAGCAACCTCACCGGAGATATGCACGCATTCCACAAGGATGCTCGGAAATAGCTGAATTAGCCACCCATGAAACCCAACGGAAATGGGGGACCGTTCCGAGGTAATTCTAGTGATTGCGTGACCCGCCCCGGCAAATGCTTTCCGGTCAACGCCGCATCAGCATAGCTTGGTGACGCAATTGCCTCGCATCTTTCCGCGCCACGAACAGCAAG
>JBEKYG010000742.1:0-3232 GCA_049511215.1 Acidobacteriota bacterium
GGCATGCCAAACAACACCAGGATGCCAATGATCCCGATCCCCAGCTCGAGAAATGCATAAACCCGAAGCGGATGGACTTTTTCGGAGATCAGCCGCGGCAGTACAAAGCTGCCCAGGCACATCCCTCCCATGAAGGTCCCGAGCAGCACTCCCAGCGAGATGCCGGATGAACCGATTACCAGTTGCAACAGCTGCAACCAGACAATTTCGTAAATAAGCGCCGCGCAGCCGCTGCCGACAAACAGTACGAGCAGCCAGGGAAGATAGCGCCTCGAGGCAAGAGGACTCTTAGATTGCTGGAGATTCTTTATTGTCATGTGGTGATAGTGACTCCCGAAGGTAAAACCCGATGCTGATTAAACCCAAGGCACCTGATTGCGGAGGATCTCTTATCACATTTCCCGATCGAAACGAAACCCTTTCCATGGCACGCCTGCAATTCAGACACCGCAACCCAAAATCAGCCGCGAATCCCATGGCGCGGCATAGCAGCAACTAAACCTCAACACCAAGATGCAAAGACTCTAAGACGCCACGAAATCGATGATTAAGGCTCTTGGCACCTTGGAGTTTTCGAGTCTCGGCGGCAAAAGTCCTTTCCGCTAGAAGCCCGGGGGGCGTTCAGCGGCAACGCCGAATGCGCGCTCCAGAGCGATGCCTGCGCAGCCAAGCATGCCCTCGTCGAAGAGACGCCCGATCAGCGTGACCCCGTGCGGCACCCGCCGCTTCGTCGAGAAGTTCGGGAGCGGATGCGCGGGATCCGGCGCCCAGTCGCTGCGCGCTTTGTCCACCTCGATAAAGCCCGCGCGCACCGTAAGCGACGGGTGGCCCGTGAAATTGGTGATGGTGAGAATTTCATCGCGCAGTGAAGGCACGAGAAGCAGATCGACATTGGCGAAGATACGGGCCATCTCCTGAGCCACCTTGCGCCGCAGCCGGTCCGCCTGGACGAAGTCGACCGCCGACAGGAAACGGGACTGGCGGAAGGTGTTGGGCCAAGCGTCGGGCACCTGCATCTTGAGTTGGTCGACGCCGTGAGAAAGCGTCAGCTCCTCGAAGGCGGCCGCCGCCTCGGCGAAAAGAATAATGCTAAGGGAGTCGTACGCCCAATCGGGGAGTGACACTTCGACGGGGAGCATTCCGGCGTGTTTCGCCGATTCAAGCGCGGCTCGATCCACTTCCGTGGCAGGCGGGCTACTCATCCACGCCGGGATGTAACCCAGGCGCAATCCCTTCACATCGGCAGTCGCATCGAAATCGAGCCTGCTCGGCACACTGGCAACGTCGCCGGCATCCGGGCCGGTGATTGCCGCCAGCACCAGAAGCGTGTCCTCGACGCCGCGTGCCATCGGTCCCAGCTTGTCGAGCGACCAGCAGAGCGTCATCGCACCGGTGCGCGGGACGCGGCCGAACGTGGGGCGAAGGCCGGCCACGCCGCAACGCATCGAGGGCCCGACGATGCTGCCGCCCGTCTCGCTGCCGATGGCAAATGCGACACAGGCCGCCGCCGTAGCCGCACCTGGCCCGGCACTGCTGCCCGAGGAGCCTTCCTCGAGCAGCCAGGGGTTCATGGTCTGGCCGCCGAACCAGACGTCGTTAAGGGCGAGTGCGCCGAGACTCAGCTTCGCGATCAGCACCGCGCCGGCCTCGCGCAGCCGGGCAACGACGGCCGCGTCGGCATTGGGGATGCGGTTGCGATAGGGCTCGGCGCCGTAGGTCGTCGCGATGCCGGCAGTATCAAGCAGATCCTTGGCGCCCCAGGGAATGCCGTGCAGCGGTCCGCGATATTTGCCGGCAGCAATCTCGGCATCCGCGCGCCGCGCCTGGGCAAGCGCAAGATCACGGGTCACCGTAATCGCGCATCGCAGCTTCGGGTCGAAACGCTCTAAGCGATCGAGGTAGATGCGCGTCAGCCGCTCGGAGGAGAGAGCATGCGATTCAAGCCACCGAGCCAGCGCGGTCACAGGCGCGTGCGCGATGTCTTCGTCGCGCATCGGAAGCGGGCCCCCCGGCTGCCGGCTACGGACGAACCGGTCGCGCATGGGACCGGCGCTGACACCGGGCAGCACCGGGTCCCACCGCGTGGCCGGCGAAACCGCCGGTTCGAGCACGACCTTGTGCGGTCCGGTGCGACGCTCGTAAAGAGGAGCCATCGATACGCGCCAATTGCCTGCGGCCTGCGCTCGCTCGCTTGGCGTGTAGTTGACCTGCACCAGCTTCTCGGCCTCGGCGATCGTCGCTGGGGTGACCTCAGGACCGATCGGCGTGGCAGCCCCGAAAACAGGCGGCGAACCGGCCGGCAGCTGCGCCGGTGCCTGACTGGTCTCATTGGCAGACTTCTTGCAGCCGACTATTGTCCCAACAGCGGCAACACCAACCATACCGGCCGCGGTGCGGCCAAGGAACTCCCTGCGAGAACTTGCCATATCCCTACCCTTTCTCCGAATCGATCAGGACCTCAATCAAAGGTGATTTAAGCTGTTATGCGTGACGTTACGCGAATTTTGTTCGTGTGAGAAGCAAGAAGCCAGGAGCCGAAATTTTCATAAGCGCCTCCTACGCTACTTTAAGGCCGACCGCGTCGGCCAAGTTAGGGCAGTTGTAACATCAGGATATTGCGTGACGGGATTGCCGAGAGTTCGCTCGAGGCAAGCTGTTTTTATCGAATTCTGGCGCAAGCTCCTGGTTATAGTCAAACTGATCCCCCTATGAACTCATTGGAAGAAGTCAGCCGTCCACCGCGCACTGGCTCCTGCGTTCCGCCTTCTGGCTCCTGGCTTCTGGCTCCTGACGCCTGACTTCTGGCTTCCTTATCCCGCTGCTTTTTAGCGGGATATCCAGGGCGCAGCCCTTGCCTGGTTAGGTCTCGTGAAAGGCTGACGCCCTCAATTTCTGAAGGCCGCGACGGTCTGGGGACTGCGCTCGGCGACGATAGTGACTTCCAGATCGCGAGTCAGGCGCACGACGCGGTGGACGTTGCCGCTGCGGAACGACCGCAACCAACCCTTGGGCGCACTTCGCCTCATGAAGATCTGCGTGACGTCGTGCGAGCGCGCGAAATTGGCAATGGTCTGAGCGATGTCCTTGCCCTCCAGGACATGAGTTTCGATGCGCAGATTGCGCGCGAAGCTGAGGTGCTTCTCGACGGCCTCATGCTCTGCCGGCGCCAACCGCTCCCAATCGAGATCCGGCAGTACATAAAGGGCCAGGCAGCTTCCCATGAGGTAGTCTG
>JBEKYG010000743.1:0-3228 GCA_049511215.1 Acidobacteriota bacterium
AGAAGATAATTCCGAACACGATTTTGAAACAATTGGGCATTTATAATCGTACTGTGTGTTGGTAACTTGGACACCTTTTTGGCTATAGCTTTACACTGGGAGCCTGATCATGAGAACTTTCGACGTATCCCCCTGCAGGGGCAACCGTTACAAGTGGCTTAGCGTTTTAGTTATTTTCACCATTTCACTGGTGTTAACCAGTGCCCCGCCTTGGGGAGCGTTCGCGCAGGACCAGCAGCAGGCACAGGCAGCCAAGCCGCCGGAACAGCAGGCAACGCCGCCACCTCAGGAAGTGAATGCCATCACGCCTATCACCCTGGTTCCGGTTTCGCTTGAAAGTCCTATCGCCAAAGCGGAAAAAGACGGAACCGCGCTTCATCTCTCGATGCGGGACGTGGTCAAGCTGGCGCTTCAAAATAACCTCAATATCGCCATCGCCGATACTAACGAGGATGTGAGGCTAAACTCTATCCTCTCCGCGCGCGGAGCCTTTGACCCTACATTTAGGGCCTCACTCGGTTTGACAAATTCAAACAGACCCAACAACAACACCACCACCGCATCCGCGACCGGATTCGTGAACACTAATCAGAACGCCACGTGGAACATTACTCTAGGCAAGCAAATGCCCTTTGGCGGCTCTGCGAGCCTTCAGTGGAACTCCGGTAGGTCGGACAGTAACGTCGTGACCAGCATCTTCAATCCTCAATATTCGGATTCCGCCACGTTCAGCTATACTCAACCATTGTGGCGCAATTTCCGAATCGATAGTTACCGCAATGCGATCAAGGTCGCCAACCTGAATGTTCTAGTCAATGACAGTCAGTTCCGGGACACGCTTACGACTACCATCTCCCAAATCGAGACCTCATATTGGGACCTCGTCAGCGCCATCAAGCAATATGAAGTCAGTGCGAATTCTGTTGAACTGGCCAGGACTTCGGCAGCCCAGGCCAAGAAAAAGGTGGAGGTCGGCACCTCGGCTCCAATCGAATATACCCAGAGCCTTGCTTCCCAGGCTCAACGTGAGCTGTCGGTAATCAATGCCGAGCAGACCATTCTTAACGCTGAAAATAGCCTGAGAAATCTGATTTCGAAGGACCGAACTGCCGACATCTGGGGCCAGGTCATCGTCCCAACCGATCCACCGGATTATATCGACTACAAAGTGGACCTCAACCAGGCAATCACGACTGCGATGAAGAATAGCCCCCAGCTGCAGCAGGACGATTACACGACGCAGAGCGACGATTTGGGCTACGACTTGTTGCAAAACAGCAAGAAATGGCAGTTTGACTTGAATGCCGGTGTCGGCGCCAACGGCCAGGCAGGCCCTCAGAGCTTTGATAGAAACGGCAACCCACAGGTCGCGGATCCTTATGTTGGCGGCCTGTTCACGGCCTATAGGACGCTCTTCAACCAAGGAAACTATAACTGGAACGTCGGTTTTAGCATTACCATTCCATTGAAAAACACGGATCTGAACGCTCAGATGGCATCGCAACGGATCACTAAACAGCAGCATGTAATGACGAGATCTCAACATGAGCAGAGTCTGATCGTCAGCGTCCGCAATGCCGTCCAGAGTCTTGCCACCGCCAAAAAACAGCTCGAAACCGCCAAAATCGGGACCCAGCTGTCGACGGCACAGCTTGACGCTGAAAGCAAGAGGCTCGATGCCGGGTTGAGCACGCAGCTTCTGGTGCTCCAGGCTCAGGACTCACTGAACACAGCCCAGAACACAGAGCTTAATGCCATGATCACCTATCGCAAGGCCATCATCACCCTTCAGAGGACCATCTACACGCTTCTGAGTGAGAGCAACATCGATCTGGGCACAACCAAGACCGGCGCGAGATTTAAATAGCGCCCCGCCGCAGTTAGCCCGAAATCAGGCTCCAGGCCGCCTGCCCACCGTGGCAGGCGGCCTTCTTTGTTTTTGAAATGCGGGAGATTATGCGAGCCAGCTTTCCAGGCGGGACTCGAGTAGAGTCAGGAGACGGCGCCGCGCGAGCTCATCATAGCCTCAGCCGTGGGAACACTCACCTGCTGCCCTATCACGAGGGCACGCCGCGCCGAATTGCCTTTGAGCTGGATTCCTGGATTTCCAGTGTACCATGATTCGGGTTTTATAGTAGATTACCCAGGCTGGAGCGCGCATGGACCTGTTTCCTTATTTCTGGGCGGCCTTCGGGCTGGTAATCGGCAGCTTTCTCAATGTCTGCATTTACAGGCTGCCGCGTCACCAATCGGTCGTTGTCCCCGGCTCACACTGCCCTCATTGCGGCAAGAGCGTGCGCCCCTACGACAACGTCCCCGTGCTTTCCTATCTTTGGTTGAGAGGCAAGTGCAGATTCTGCCGGCAGCCAATCTCATTTCAGTACCCTCTCGTCGAATCGCTCGCAGGGTTGTCTTTCTACGCTTGTGCCTCAGTATGGAGCATCACACCGCCTGCATTTATGAACTCGCTCTTCCTGGCCCTGATTCTCGTTCTCATACTCACGGACTATAACAATCAAATCCTTCCCAACGCACTTACTCTCCCAGGGATGATCGCGGGCATCGCACTGAGTCCGCTTCAGTCCAGTGATTTTTTCCGCGATTCCCTCTCCTACAACCTGTCCTCACTTGTTTCCGCGCCGCATGCCGAAATTGTGCTTCCCTGGGCCGGCTCGCTGATGGGCGCGCTCGTGGGTGGCGGCCTTCTTTTCCTCGTGGCTGCGCTCTATCAGATTCTGCGCAAAAGACAAGGTTTGGGCATGGGAGATGTAAAGATGATGGCGATGGTCGGCGCCTTCTTAGGCTGGCGCCTGGCCCTGCTCACGATTTTCCTGGGCTCTCTTTTGGGAAGCATCGTTGGCCTCATCCTGGTCTTGTTCGGCGGCCGGACCCTGCAATCCAAGCTCGCCTTCGGCACCTTCCTCGGCGCGGCAGCCGCCGTTTCCTTGTTTTTCGGCCTTGCGATCATCCAGTGGTACACCGGCAGTTAAATTTTCTCGCTCAAAACGCGTCTCCCCCCGTTAGATATGGCGTGCCCCAACAATCGAACCGCCAAGACCTCCAGGACCGCAACCAATCTAAATCGAATTCCCGCGGGTTTTCGTGTTCGTTCCGGCTGGATGATCGTGGAGTAGGACTGATCGAGGTGCTCATCGTCCTGGGATTGATCGGCATCATGGCAGGCGGGGCGGCACCGAGCCTACATCGCATGAATCAGGAGTGGGCTTT
>JBEKYG010000744.1:0-3222 GCA_049511215.1 Acidobacteriota bacterium
AATTCGGCCGATCTTACCAAGTATGCAGTCACGCGGCTGCCGGCAGGATCGTCCATCAAGACGTTCGTCTATGATGGCGATACGATTTTCGATAAGAAGGACACGGCGAAGCTCAAGAATCAAAAAGCATTTACCGAGGCTGGAAATTTTCTGGAAGCAAACCGCTTCGGCCTGGCAGTGGTGGCAGGTTATTCCGGGATGAAGGGTGATTCGGGAGAGAACAAGGTGCTAACGCAAGCTCGGACGATGGTAGTTCGCGAGTACCTCGTTCAAAACTTTAAACTGAGCGACAGTCGCCTGGTGACCATCGGCATGGGCGAGAGCAAAGAGAGTGGTGACGGCGGCAAAATTGAAATCCGCATCTATCCGGTCGGCGCGACTGCGCCGCCAGTTCAAAAGAAGGCCCCCGACAAGCACTGACTCGTCCTTCCATGTGGCAAGAAGCAAGATAATGGCAGCAAGATCCAAACTGAAGTGGCTTTGTAAGACCCCAACATCAACGGCTTTCGCCGCGCTGTTTGCAATCGGGCAATGTATGGCCCAGAATCCAGCCGGTGCGCCTGCCCAGAGTGGCCCCGAAGCGCCGAAGAAGCCGGAGATTGTGGCGGCGTTCTCCGGGCAACAGACCTCGAGCTTTATTGCCAGCGCGGAAAGCTTCTGGCAAGATCCGTCGCGGCCATGAACTCTCAGGCCAACTGGAATGGACCGTCCTCGAACAGGCCCGCGGATCCTGAAACACGGAAAGCCTGCCTGATTTCCGCAATCCAGGCCACCGTGAAAACTCCTTGGAACGATAAAACAGCACCGAAAATCGAGCGCAAGCCCGATTTTATGAGGGTCCCCGAGA
The DNA here is from genome assembly GCA_049511215.1 of Acidobacteriota bacterium. Classification (GTDB taxonomy): domain Bacteria; phylum Acidobacteriota; class UBA6911; order UBA6911; family UBA6911; genus JAFNAG01. Next base: position 848 of record JBEKYG010000744.1, read on the forward strand.
GCTATCTTGGGGCAATCGTACTACTTGCCCTGGTCCGTCCCCGTTCCGTTCCGGTCGTCCCCGTTCCGAAACTCAGGCGTATGGTCAAGAAACTCGGGTGTCCCGCAACTGCAGCCGATGGTCTTACAGTTTGCCCCGGCAGACCAACGAAACTTCGAACTCCTCCTCAGTTCTCCTTCTCCTGGCACCAGGGCGGAACTCTTGTGACACACCCCTTGCCGGTGAATTCCTGCACTCGCTGTCAGCTGTGACGTGTTGAGCCCAAAGTCTGCAGGTGGGTCATGGTCCCGTAGAGAGCAACCATTCTCTGGAATTCGTCTTCATCGTACAGCAGGCACTTTCCTTCCGTGAATCCTCTGGCGACCTCCATACAGAAGCGCGCCGCTGCCGCAATGTCGACTTCGTGATTGCACCCGCTCTCTCACCCGGGAACAGCGGACTCTGCCGTCACCGCGACACCAACGACCGGAGCGCTGGTCGCCGTGCATGGCTGCAGGATACTGTTGATGTGGAACAGCCCGTTTCCATACGGAGTGATGTCCTGCGTGGTGAACGACTAGGATGCCATCAATGAGCGCTTCGGGCTCCCTGGCCCAATCCCAGTCACGCTTGCGATTGACTGGAACGGAGCTATCGTGGACAGGCATGAGGGACAAACGGGCAAGGCCCGGTTCGCGGCGATGATGCAGAAGGCGCTCCGACACTAGAGACTCATCCGGAAAGCCTCTTTTTCGCGATTTCACGGCCCAGAAGTCCTTTGTTTTCAATGTCGTCATTCGCAAGAAACGGCCTTTCCGGATGAGTCTCTAGCGCAAAGATCCTGGAGTGGTTAATTCCCTTATCTGATTATTCACAGCACATTGCATATATTCTTCAAGGCCACAAGATATCCTGTAGTAGAATTGCAGTCTCTCAGCAGATTCTTGGGAATCCGCTTCTGAGAGGGCCGGGTTTTCAGGACCTGCTGGGCTTTGTAACTTTTGCCTCATTAACCGTGAGTTGCCGCCCTTCGAGTTCTTTCCAGTTTGGCCTTCTATGCGTGCGAGTATGGGTCGCAGGGGAAGTAGCTGTCCAGCCTTTGCAGTTTAGTTCCACTGCGTATTAAGATCGACTTGATTCTATTGGGCGTGACGATGGAGAACCGTGGTAACAATCTCGATGAAGAATTGCGCGTGGGTGCGCAGTACCTGGCTCAGCGCCTCATGCCTGCGGCTGGGGCCATTCCCCGAATACCGGGCATTGACATTTATGGCACGACAGTCCCTCTCAACGGCGTTGCAGGCGGGGACCTTATCACTTACGTGAATTTCCAGGAGCGCTTTGATTTGGATGCGCGCATCCGGCGTGCGCTCACGCAAGGACAGGGCGGCATAGCACAGGCGCTTCAGAGACTCAAACGCGAGGGCGGTATCCTGGTTGCTGACGTCGCTGGGCATGATTTCATTGATGCGGCCCGAGCGCTGATGCTGCACCAGGCCTTTCATACGGCGGCAGCGTATGAGATAGACTTAAACGGTGAAATTACCATGCGCCTTTTCGAGCAAGTTAACATGCGCTTCTTAAAGTCCTCAACGTTGCGCAACCTTGCTGCGGACCCGGACGCGGCGAGCTTCATCACCCTCATCTATGGCGAGATCTCGCAGACGGGCCGGTTCCGCTTTGTGAATGCAGGTCATCCGCCGCCCCTCGTTTTCTCGCGTGAATACGACCGCTTCGTAGAGATAAGCCAAGACAGGCTTGTCAGCTACCTCCCCATTGGGCTCCAACCAAACGAAGATCACGCCGATGTCAAACGTTATCAGCGAGCGCTGGGCTATAAAAAGCGTTACACGGTCAACGAGCTCAATCTGATGGGTCAGGGTGACGTGCTGTTGCTTTATACAGACGGCCTGCTCGATCCCCTTTCTTCCTATACGCAGGGCCAGCTGGAGCGGGCTGTTTCTCGCGCAAGAGATGGCGCTGCGAAGGAGATCTGCGAGGCAATCGTGCGGGAACAGCGCGCTGCGGCTGAGCAGACTGACGATCTCAGTCTCGTGGTGATCAAGTACCATGGATAGGGGACAGGTTGACCCCAACTCCCCCTTCGGTTCAGCAACCAAGATCCCGACTGCTGTCTGGAGACCCTGGACAAACAGTCTGGCAATGGTATGAAATTAGGGCATGACACGACGCTTCACCAGGAGGAAACCTTGATCCTTTCGCACACTGCCTATCGCAGCCATCTGGTGGCACAGGCCACGCGTGAGCTTGCAGGAACCCCGATGCACCTCTGCGGCTGGGTAGAGACTGTCAGAGATCATGGAGGAGTTCTGTTCTTTCATCTGAGAGACGCCACGGGCAAACTGCAAGTGATACTGGATCCAGGGCGCCTGTCA
>JBEKYG010000745.1:0-3220 GCA_049511215.1 Acidobacteriota bacterium
CTGTGTTGTTCGCGCCCACCTTTTTGGCCAACGGCGCCCTCCACGATGCTCGATATTGTCCTATGCAGCTGACCGGGGGATATTAGCTGCACCCGCTACCGAAGTCAACCGGATAAGCGTGTGCGATGAATCCCCTGAAACTATATCAGCAGTTTGTCTTTTCGACGGAAGATTTGGTGTCGTTAATGAAGGCGCGAGGAGGCTGCCGCTATATCGTCTTAGAAATCAGCAAGGAGGCGACAGAGATCCCCGCCGCTCGGCTGCTTCACCAAGCAGTCCAGGGCCCGCAGTTTGAGTTGATGCGATCCTTTCCGATCTCGGGGCAGGGCCCGGATCGAATTGATGTGTATAGATTTAAACCCGAACTCAGTCCTGTCGACGAGGTCGATTTTGTTTTTCCCGCGCTCGGCGACGCTGCTCGATTCAAAGTCCATCCAATCCAGCGCTGAGCCCATCCTTCGCTAAGCTCAGTGATCGTACAATTGTTTTTAATTCGTCGGCCGCCTGGAGGCCGCTGATCATTCCGGAATCAGATATCAGCGATTCGCCGACTCGCCACGACTGCCCGGCAAGAAAGAAGCACCTGACTCCCGATACCGCAAACCCACCGACACCTCAAACAAGCCGGGCTGTTGCATCGAAACCCCGAGCAGATACGAGATCCGCTCTTCACGGCACATCCCGAGTTTTTCGATTCCCACGATTTGCTCCAGGTGCGCTACGAGGCGTTGCGGGCACACTTGGTCGACGGCGACCAAGTAGCCCGCGTATGCCGGCGTTTCGGCACGAGCCGGCAGACCTTCTACGCCATCCTCGAGAAGTTCGTCGAAAAAGGAAGCAGCGGACTGTTGCCGGACAAGCCCGGTCCCAAGGGGCCGTCGAAACTTTCCGTCGCTGTGCTGAGTTTCGCGCGGGCACAGTGCGATCGTCAGCCGGAGGTTTCGGGCACCGCACTGGCAGCCCGGATCGGATCGAAATTCGGCATTGCGATCCACAAGAGGACCATCGAAAGGCTGCTGGGCGAGTTCCGCTCAAAAAAAAACCTCTGAATCATTTCGACCAGCGCCACGCCAGGACTCATGTGCCGGCCGTGCAGATCCGCCTCGGGAGATTTACGAGAGATTGCGCAGCCGGTTTCTGGCTGAAGGTGTCTCTGCCGTCGAGAGCGATAAGTGGTGGAACCGGTTTATGCAGGCCGGATTGCCGGGCCTCTTCGGACAGGACAAGACCGATTTCGTCATTTCTGTTCATGCGGCCGCGGGTCCTCGCTGGGGCCCGAGAGAACCCTATGAGCAAAAACTTCTGCTGGAAGTTTTCGGCCGACTGGCGAGTCAGTTCGAGGAGTGCCGGTCGAACGCGGATAACGAAGGAGTAGATGCTTATGAAAGTGGCTCGGTACGGGCGAGTCTCCAGCCATCGGCAGGAGAAGCAGGGGACGATCGAGTCACAGGTGGAGGCCTTGCGCAGACATGCAGGCCAGGAGGGTTTCGCGATCGTGGAGGAGTTCGTCTGCCTGGATGATGGCGTCAGCGGGGCAAGGTTGGACCGGCCGGGTCTGGATCGGTTGCGGGATGGGGCGGAGGCCGGCTATTTCGACGCCGTGTTGGTCCTGTCGCCGGATCGTCTTTCGCGCAAATATGCCTACCTGATTCTCATTCTCGAAGAGTTTGAGCGCCTCGGTGTGAGCATCCTTTTTTTGGAGCAGCCGCCGGCAGACGATCCGCACAGCTCGCTGATGGTTCAGATTCAGGGCGCGGTGGCGGAATACGAAAGGGCCAAGATCGCAGAACGGCATCGGCGCGGCAAGCTGCACCGGGCCAGGCAAGGAGAGATATTCTGGAACAGCGTTCCTTTGGGTTACCACCGGGTGCCCCGTCAGGACAACGTTGCGGCTCACGTTGTGCTCGACGAGGAAAACGCAGCCCTGGTGCGCAAGATTTTTCATTGGCACGTCCAGGAGAAAATCAGCATCCGACAGATTGCCCGCAAAATCACTTTGTCCGGGGTGGTCCCACCTCGAGGAGGCAAGGTGTGGGGCGAAACGACGGTGCACCGGATCCTGCGCAGCGAGGCCTATGTGGGCACGCTCTACGACAATCGCACCCAAAAGGTTCCAGCCGACAGAGCGGCAGGGGAGGCAGTCCATCATATCCTGACAACGCCCAAAGAAGACTGGATCGCGGTCTCGATTCCCCCGATCATCGATCGGGAGACGTTCGATCAGTCTCAGGCGCTTCACGAACCAAATCGGCAGTTCAGTCCGCGTCGATTGAAGGAAGAACACTGGCTGCTGCGTCGACTGTTGCGCTGCGGCAGGTGCGGGCAGAAACATGCGTGCATCACGGATGCAAAAAGTCCGGAGTTGACGCCCAGATATTACTATCGCTGCGCCAAATCGGATGACCTGCGCGGCCGGCAGCGATGCCGCCCATGCCACCTGCACGCAGGCCCTCTCGATCGGTTGGTCTGGCAGGAGATCCGCCGGCACCTGCTGCATCCCGAGCTCCTTCTGCGGGCGCACAAGGAGCTCCGAGACCACACACCTCTCGATCAGAGTTTTCTGGCCGAGCAGGTTCATTCCGCACAGCGCAGACTGCGTCAGGTTGAGGCGGAACGGCGGCGGCTTGTGGATGCCTATCAGAGCGGTCTGATCACGGCGGAAGAGTTTGAGGATCGAGCACCGAAGATCGCCGAAAGAATCAAAAGCCTGGAAGTGGATCAAAAGCGGCTGGAGGAAGAACAGCAACAAAGCTGCGGAGCGAAGGACCTCCTCGGCCGGATCGAGGAGTTCACCTCGCGAGTTACGGATAGGCTGGATGGAATGAGCTTCGCGGAGCGCCAGGCGTTGGCCCGGGTGGTTCTGGACGAGGTCGTTCTCGATGGGCACGACGTGCACATCTATTTCAAGCTGCCGCTCCCTAAGCGCCCCGCAGACGACTCCAACAATAGTGTAGGGAACCTGAAACGGAAAGTGTCAAGGAGATTTTCTTTGCGTTCATGCCGTAGTTTCCGATGGCGTTTTCACTCCCAACGGAGAGTTCCTGCCGCTCCCTTCGCTCGATGCCGCCGCGGTCATGGAAGTCTTCCGCCGCTTGTCGGCAAATGCGGTGCCCGAATGCGGATCATCTCCTTTATTACAGAGCCGCGGGTGGTCGACCGCATCCTGCGCCATCGGGAAAGCGAGCGCTGCCAGGCGAAGGATCCTTTCGAACCCCGCGCT
>JBEKYG010000746.1:0-3211 GCA_049511215.1 Acidobacteriota bacterium
GCGCCGTGGACCATTCCCCAAATCCCGCCAGAGCAATTTGCTATGTTCTTCTTTGAGTCTTCGAGCCTTGGAGGTGGCTTCCAAAACTTCACCTCTAACACTCAAAGGCTCGAAGACTCGAAAGAACATCAAGAAAAATACACTCCCGGAACTGTCAAACTTTGGGAGTCCCCCGGCAAAGCCGGGGGTTTACCCAAAAGCAAATCAATCGTTCCAGGCTGATGTAGCGTCCGACCTCGTAGCCGAGGTGGTAGCACTGAAGCAGGAGCATGAGCCGTGAGACTCTCCCATTTCCGTCCCGAAAGGGATGAATGCAAAGAAAATCGAGATTGAAGGCGCCAAGCGCAACTAGGGGATGGACTGCGTTTTCCTCCAGGCAGCGGCCCCACAAGGACACAAGCTCCTCCATGAATGGTGAAGTAAGGGCCGGGGAAACGGTTTTGAATCGCACCCGCATGCGACCGTCCGGATGCTTCTCAATAATGTCTCCTTCCTTCTCCTTGAACTTGCCGGCATCCCAAGCGCCACTCCGGCTAAGCCGGTGAAACTCGAGTATTGTGTCGACGGAAATAGTGAGATCTGGCGGGCGCTCGTGGATCAGCTTCAGCGCATCGCGATAACCCCGCACCTCCTCTTCATTGCGATCTCGCAACGGGGGTTTCCCGAAAACGATAGTGCCAATTCGGGCGCGATCGACCTCGATACCCTCGATACGGTTCGAAGAAACGGCGCTTTCGACGAGCGCATGCTCCTTCAAAGCCTTAAGTTTTTGCGGGGATTGCCGGATAAAAAGTTCCTGCTTCCCGCGAGCCTCCCCCAGATCGGCCAGCATCCAGGCCGTATATGCCGGTACTGATTTGATGCCAGTCAAGAATTTCTGGAGCGTTTTCATGTTTCACCCCGGCCGTCACCGATCATGTCTTTCTGCGTCAATAAGTGAAAAATTGTGGACGTCCCTCGTTTACCTGATTCTGCAACTTGAGGCAGGCAACGATTGGTGTTTTAAAATAGGTAAACGTGTGGGCCGTCCCCCCCATTTCAATAGCCCCAATCGCTGAAGGGCTGCCAACCAGAACGCGTCACTGACGTCATCGCCGTGTTTGAGCCCGCTGTACTGTTTGCTGGCTGATTTTCTCCCCCTCTTCTTTTGTTGGCACCATCGCGGATCGCATTCGCTCACTCTTAGATGATTATCAGGCTACTCCTTCCCCAATTTTTCCAGGAAGGAATTGGCAGATTGAGCCGCATGGAAATTGGGGAAAGAGTAGCCTGTCACCGAATTTGTAAGGCCATCCAGGACATGATACCCGGCAGAGCGTACCACTGCTCTTGATGCGCGCCGTCGCCCGTCACATCGCAGGAACGGTTCCAGGGGCAAATGCAATTTCGGCAGCTTATTTGGACTATACGTCGAACCCGTGGACACTGGGGGTTGAACGTGCGCAAAGAGCATGATGGCATTTCCACCATTCCTAAAGGTGAGTTGGAGCTGAAAATATGAGAGCCATTGCGATTCGGATCATGGTTTTGCTGGTGCTGACCAGATGCGCCGCGATGGCGCAGAGCAACGATATCGGGATTCTGATTGGAGGCGCGGGGCCAAGTGCCGATGTTGTGATCGGCACCAGCGTGCGCGTATCCTCAACAGTGGCAGTGAGCCTGCAACTGAACTATGCGTTTCAGGTAATGGAGCGAAAGCCTGGCGCCTTGGGCGTGGAACTGCCGCTGGTGCTCGTGGGGCACCTCTCTGTGTCGGTTAATGGCGGTGTGTCGGCCGCGAGCCGGAACACCTTGTTCTTCACGCCGGGCATAAGATTCAGCCTGCCGTTGCATTCGCGCGTGGCGCTGTACGGTGTGGCCGGGGGCGGAGTCGGGTCATTCGGCAATGACGAGGTGATTGTAGGTCCAGTCATTGGCGTGCAGACTCGGCGTGTGTTGTCGGGGGTGTTTGACTTTGGTGGGGGGATCGATCTTCGGCTGACACATCTGCTGAGCCTGCGCGGAGAGGCGCGGGACTTTGTGAGTCGCGCAGGGCTGGGAGGGACTGCGGGCAGAAACCATGGGATTTTTCAGGGAGGGATCGGTTTCCGCTTTTGAGCAGATTTCGGGGACAGTCAATACAATCCCCAAATTCGCGGCCTTGTAGCCACGTTGAGACAGGGTGAGTTTAGGGATTGTGGTACCTGGCCCTGAGACTCAGAAACTTAGGGTGAGTTTCGGGATTGTGGTGACTGTCCGCGACATAGGATGGTTCCGATTGTCAGCCAACCGACGACGTTTGCAGAGGTGCGGAACATGTCCGGGATTGTATCGACCGCAAGCAGGACTCCGATACCTTCGACCGGGACGCCTGCGGCAGACAAGACCGGCGCCATGACGATGATGGCCCCGGCAGGTATGCCGTCGCAGCTTATTTACTAACTATACGTCCAATCTCGAATCGCCGTCGGCGTACCAGGAGCCTTCCCCAGTCCTGGCTATCTTCAGCTTTTTCCGATAGGTGATTTGGCTTAGAAGCAGAAAAGGGGCCGCTTGGAAGAAGTGTGTCAAAACTCCAGTTGCGGCAACGTCGGATTGGAGTAAAATGCCGGGAGGCAGTCCCGGGCATTCTATAGGTTTTTGCTTTTTAGCGTGAAAGCGAGCACGAAAACGGTCATTGGTTCTTCTTTGACACGGCTAAACCTCGGAATTCCAACAAGGGTTGAACATCCGGAGGCTGTCCGTAAAACTCCTTAAACAGCGTGAGGGAATCCACGCTGAATCCCCTTGACAGCACCTTGGCGCGAAGGAAATCGCCGTTGGCGCGCTCTAAACCGCCGTGAGTATGAAACCAATGCTCGGCGTCCTTGGCCAGCACATCGCTCCAGATGTATGCGTAGTAGCCGGCCGCATAGCCGCCCTCGAAAATGTGCGCGAAGTACGGCGTGTGATAGCGCGGCGGCACCGCGTAGAAATCCACTCCCGCCTTTTTCAGCGCGGCGGTTTCAAAGGCCATGACATCCTTGGCCTGAGGAGTCTTGCCCGCGGATAGCTGGTGCCAGGCCTGGTCCAGCAGTGCCGCCGCGAGATACTCCGAGGTCGCGAAGCCCTCGTTGAACTTGGTGGCCGCCAGGATCTTGTCCATCAGCGCTTGCGGCATCGGCTCGCCGGTCTGGAAGTGCCTGGCAAAGTGGGCAAGTACTTTGGGGTCACGGGACCACATCTCGTTGAA
>JBEKYG010000747.1:0-4084 GCA_049511215.1 Acidobacteriota bacterium
GGTTTGCCGATCCTCCACCGCGCGTGGAGCTTTGATGCTGCTTCTCTTGCTGTCGTCGGGTTGGGTTGTGTCTCAAAATACTCCCATGCCAAGCCGGCATCGATGTATCCAGGGCATATGCAGTTCACGCGAACGCCGTCCTTTCCATGATCGATGGCCATCGCCTTGGTGAGTGCGATGATGCCACCTTTTGTCGCGCAATACCCAGCACAGGTCGGCTCGACGAAGAAACCGTTAACGGATGACATATTGATGATGCATCCCTTCGTCTTTTTAAGGTGTGGCAAGAAAAACTTTGAGCACAGGAAAACTCCACCAAGATTGACTCCGATTTCTCGATTCCATTCATCAACAGTCGTATCCTCGACGGTCTTGTTGACTTGGATTGCTGCGTTGTTGAGGAGCGCGTCAACGCGGGAAAAGGTTTCGATAGTTTTGTGGACCAACTCTTGGACTGACTCCGCGCTTGAGACGTCTGCTTTCACTGCCCAGGCAACTCCTTTTGCGGTCTCAATATGTCTGGCAGTTTCCTCGGCAGCTGCTATACGGATGTCGGCGACGGCGACCCGTGCCCCTTCGCTGGCAAATGCAATAGCGCTGGCACGGCCGATGCCCGAGCCACCTCCAGTAACGACCACGACGCGATCCCTGAGCTTCATGGTTTTCCTCCTAAGACATGGGAGCCGTCGAACCTTATCGGCTCCAATCGGGGGATATTCAGTCTAACGAATAGAAAATAGACCATTAACAGATTGAGCCAGAACCCGCTCTTGTGATGCCCTCCCTCACGCTTTAATGAGAGGGAGGGCCCTGTGCTTAGCCATGCGCCGCTAGTCGAACGCGTTCCCACTTAGCACGGAAACCCGGGCGGTCGAAAACCTCGGAGTTGATGACACCTTTAGAGGGCTTACGGCCATAGGCCAGCTCGACCATGCCGTGGCAGGAAGTAGCTCCGATGTCACGGAATGCCTCGTGAGTGTGGCCAATAGAGTGAGGGGTCCCCCCGCGGGCTGTGTTGATCAAATAAGCTTCGGGTTTCATGAGACTTAGCTGTTCCTTGGTGATCAGGTTCCGGGTCTGTTTGTTCAACGGGCAATGGATAGAGACGAAATCTGCCCGAGTCATGAGTTCCTCGAGGCTTACGGGCTGGACTCCGTTTGATTCAATGTCGGCAGCCTTTACGTATGGATCGTAGGCGATAGCTTGTTTCATGCCGAAGCACCGCAGCAGCCGTAGAGTTGCCCCTGCAATCCCACCGAATCCGACGGAGCCAAACACCCGGTCACGAAGTTCACATCCCATATAATTGGGTTCCAGATCCCATCTTCCCTCGCGCACCAAGAGATCCTTAGTCCGAACATGGTGGCTAAGCGCGATCATCCATCCCACTGTTGCTTCCGCCATGGAGTAATCAACAGAGCCAGGCGCGGTGAGAAAGACAACGTCTGCTTCCGTACACGCCCCCACATCGATATCGTCATAGCCTACTCCGAAACGCGCTATAGCGAGCAGATCCTGAGTGTTGGTAAGTGAATCGGCGGTGACACCGGCGTTCCCCGTGATCAGTCCCTGGAATCCCTTTAGCTGATCGCTCCCGACCTGCGGCCGGAATTCTTTCAGAGGCTTGTGCTGAATCTGCGGATGGGCGGCAAACTTTGCCAACCCGATATCCCGAAACTGCAACGAACCGTCCGAAGAGTAAAAGTCCGCAGAAATGGCAATGTGAAACATCTTTTCATCTGAAGAAACCATCTATACCTCCATAACCCAAGTAATTGAAATACGATCGACATGCCTGCAGTGATCGCCTTTCCTAACAAAGTCGCATGTCCAGACAGACATACCCTCAATATGGACATGACATTTTGGCAGTTGCAGGCGACTTGGCACCGGACTTGCAGGCCACTTAGCCCGGGGGCGAGCAGGCGGCTTCATAGATGCATTACGGTGCGGTGTCAGACGTGGCCGCAAGTGACGTCGAGAACTTTGGATGGACGCCTACCGAGGCCAGGCCACTCTTGAGCCCACGAGCCAGCAGGCCGGTGTCGACTCCGAGTGCAATGATTCGGAAACCCTGATCGCGCCGGCGGACCAAGTCTTCGCTGTCAGTGGCAATTACACCGCAATACTTACCCTTTGCGCGGATTCTGCTATTAATCTCAAGAAGCTGCTCGGCAACGCCCGGCCCCTGCCATTGGCCGGCGTACCCAGCACTCGCCGAATAGTCTGCAGGTCCCAGAAAAAAGGTGTCCACGCCTGCCACGCTTAGAATGGCATCGATATTCTGCCTTGCTTTGAGAGTTTCAAGGTTGGGAAGGACTAACACGTGCTCATTAGCCTCTTGCACGTGCTCGGCAAGGCATTGCCCCCAGACAGTTGCTCGATCGCCACCAACGGCCCTGACGCCTGCGGGGGGGTACTGAGCATACGCAAGTAATTGGCGGAGTTGATCCGCGGTTTCTATAAATGGGGCGGCAATCCCGTCAGCTCCAATGTCTAGCGCTCGCTTGACGAGGCCAATGTTCATTTCGGCAAGCCGCACCATTATTACAGTAGAACTGCGCACGACCGCCCTGATGTGCTGCACAATCTGCTGCCAATCCAGAGACCCATGTTCTGCATCAATAACAACCCAGTCTAATCCAAGCGCTGCGGCCATTTCAGTGATACTTGGCGATTCAAGAGTGACCCACAGCCCGTACGCTGGCTGGTCTGACTTGAGTTTTTCTCGAAACCTTCGAATGGCGGAAGTATTCATCGATTGATCCCACGCATGAACTGAGATACGGCCCACGCCGCTTTGTAATAGTCTTCCATGACCGGCTGGATCATTCTGCGGGCAACAGTTACTCCAGGAGTGTTTCGCCCCTCTCGACGGAAAACCTGATTCCCCCTTGGTCTGATGCCATGGTCACGTAGTCCGATGTCAGACATCGTACTACTAGCATGCAAACATGTGAGAGTCAAGAGAAATTGAGTTGACCATTTTTCTGTGACAGGAGTTCAGATTCCTTACCCTCCCCTGGCACAGTTTTCCGGGGTTGGTCACGCAGAGTGGGCCAAGGTCCCCCATCTCTGCCAGACCTAGTGAACCTCCAGTTGCACTGCCTTGATCACGGCTGGCCACCCACCGGATCCAGCGCCAATGACTGCTATATCGAACGCTTCCAGAAGCTTATTTCCTCGAGTTTTTGTCTGATCGCATTTATGAATTGGGCGGCCAAAGCGCCGTCGATGATCCGGTGGTCCGACGATAGGGTCATCTTCATGAGAGACCGGATCGCAATCTGATCATCTCTGACCACTGGCTGCTTCATGTGGCTCGACACCGCCAGGATGGCACTTTCGCCGGGATTGATGATGGCAGTGAAGTTCTCGACGTCCAGCATACCCATGTTGGAAATCGTGAACGTGCTCCCCGTCATCCCGTCCGGTGTGAGCTTGCCCGCACGGGCCTTCGCCGTCAACTCCGTGGCGCGGTCGTGGATTTCTGCCAGGGTGAGTTTGTTCGCCTCGCGGATGACAGGAACCACCAGCCCTTGCTCCAGCGCTACGGCCAGACCAAGATGAATTCTGCTGTGCCACCAGATATTCACTCCATCCGTGCTGCTGTTTACGGTTGGGAATTCCTCGAGCGTGAGCGCGGCGGCCTTCAGGATGAAGTCGGTTATCGTGTACGATACGCCCCCGGCCTTCAACTCAGATCGGAAGGCGTCAAGTTCCGTCACGTCAGCGGACACGGTCACAAAGAAGTGCGGCGCACTGGTGAAACTCCGAGTCAACCGCTCTGCGATCACCTGGCGCATCCGCGTCAAGGGCTTTGGCCGTTCCGCGATAACCGTTTCAATGTCCGCCACGGTGATGCGACCCGAATCGTCGCTAGGCTGGAGACTGAGAATATCGATTCCCTCCTTGGCTGCCAGTTTCTTGGCAGTGGGCGTCATCCGCAGACGACTGTACTCTTTGGCCTCCAGGTGGGCCTTCACATCTCGTTCCACGATCCGGCCCCCGGGACCAGTGCCTGCGATGGGAATGGGATCAACCGCGCACTCTTTGGCCAATCTGGCTGCGCGGGGACTGATCT
>JBEKYG010000748.1:0-3206 GCA_049511215.1 Acidobacteriota bacterium
CCGTGTCATGGTCGATAAACTCAGCAACGGCGAAATCGGCTACCTGCACATCAAGGCCATGGATGCGCCCTCGCTGCGCCAGTTCCAGCTTGACCTGCAGTTGAACCGCACCAAAAAGGCGCTCATCATCGACCAGCGCTTCAATGGCGGCGGCGGCATCGACCAGGAGCTGCTCGGGATCCTCGTGGGACAGAAGTATCAATACTCGGTGGGCCGCAATTCCGATCTTGAAGTCCCGCGCCCGCTCGAGACTTTCTACGGGCCGATGGTCGTGATGCAGAATGAACGGTCTGCCTCCGACGCCGAGATGTTCCCGCAGGGCTTCAAAGACCTGCATCTCGGCAAGGTCGTCGGCGTGCCCACCATGGCAGCCGTGATCGCGACCGGTTCGTTTACCCTCGCCGATGGCTCGGCCATACGTACACCCGGCGCCGGCGTCTGGACTGCGAGCGGTCAGAACATGGAGAACTTCGGCGTCAAGCCCGATGTTTATATCGACAACACGCCGGAAGACTTCATGAAGGGCCGCGACGCTCAGATTGAGAAGGCCGTCGAAACCCTGAAGGCCGATATCGCGGCCGGCAAGAAGAAAGGTCCGTAACGGGTCGATTCAACCAGGCATACTGCAAAGGGCGCGGATGACTCCGCGCCCTCATGGTTGCTTTAGGCTTATCGGCAGTTTCGCGCGCCCTATTTGTCGCTGACCGGATCCAGACTGAGGCGCTTTGCCTCGGTGTTAAACGCTGTGAGATCACGCGTCAGCACCTGCTGCAGTTTGTCCGTTTGCACCTTGAGTTCCGCCGTCAGGTCCTTAAAGACGGGAAGGGCATTGCCGATCGGCTTGCCGTCGCCGTGGCAGACCATTGAGAGCAGCGTGGCAAGCCGATTGTTCAGCTTGATGGGGAAATTCAGCGGATCCTGTCCACTTTGATTCCGCACTTGGTAGATCTCTTCTTCCACCGCGCTCAGACTCCTTGTCAGCGTGTCTCCCGCCGCCTTTAGCTTCGCATCGGAAGCGGCCTTCGACAACCGATCGGCGACCTGGCTCTTTACACCGCGGATCTGAAGGACTGCGTTGTCGGCTTCACTCACCTTGTCGCGGATCTGGATTGCCAGATCGAACTGTTCTTTGAGATCCGCGTCCGTGACATCGATATAGAGCGGGTGTTTTTTCACGAGGAGCGGCTGCGTCAGCGTTTTGCCGTTGACCGTCATTCTCACCTGATAGGTTCCAGGCGCCGCGGCCGGACCGGTTACGCTGCCCCCCCACAGGATCATGCCGGGGAAGGATGTCGCGCTCGGATAACGCAGATCCCAGGACACGCTGTTCAGGCCAGGCGCCATGGACGCGCCTGCGCCGCCTCCGAATCCACCCCTGCCGCCGCCGCGGCCTTGGCCGGCTGCACCCGCACCGGCAGGCGCGCCTGCGGCTCGGCCGCCGGTATTAGTGCCGGTGAACGATCGGATGACCTGGCCCTTGCCGTCGAGGATGTCAATCGTCAGGCTCTGCGCGGGCTCCCGCAGCAGGTAGCTGATCGTCGCACCGCCGGCCGATCGGATCGCGTCCTCCGGTTTGAACAGGTATGCGCCGGCCGAGGCAATCGACGGCGTGTACTGTCGCAGCGGCCCGACGTGGTCGAGGATGTAGAAACCGCGCCCGTGGGTCGAGATCGCAATGTCGTTGGCCTCGACAGCGATGTCCGAGACCTGTGTGTCGGAGAGGTTTAGCGACAGCGGCAGCCAGGTGTCGCCGTCGTCATATGAAATGTAGAAACCATCCTGAGTTCCGGCATAGAGCAGGCCCTTGCGCGTGGGGTCCTCGCGCACCGCGTGCACGTATTCCTGAGGTCCGATGCCCTTTACGATTTTCGTCCATGTTTTGCCGAAATCGTGCGTCCGGAAAATGTACGGAGCCAAGTCGCCCAGAAGCGGCTTCTTGACCGCGACGTACGCCGTGGCAGCGTCGAATGCCGACGCGTCGATGATGCTGACCCTCCCGAAATCCGGCATGTCTCTCGGAGTCACATTGTTCCAGCTCTTGCCGCCGTCGCGGGTGACGTGGATCAACCCGTCGTCCGATCCTGCCCAGATGACGTTGACGTCCGTTTTTCCAGGCCCAATTGCGAACACGGTCGCGTACACCTCGGGGCTGTTCATGTCGTGCGTGATCGGGCCGCCCGAGTCGCCCATGGTCTTTGGATCATGCCGCGCGAGATCGCCGCTGATCTTGTCCCAGGTCTGCCCTCCGTTGGTCGTCTTCCAGACATGTTGGGTGCCGGAGTACAGTACGTTCGGATCGACCGGAGAAAAGATGATGGGGTACGTCCACTGCACGCGCTCGACCAATGCGCTCGAGGGCTCGCCGGAAAACATTCTCGGATACACTCCTACCTCTCGGTTCTCGCCCGTCCTGCGATTGATCCTCGTCATGAAAGAGCCGTTGTTGCCACCCGCAAAGAATACGTCCGGGTCCTTCGGATCAGCGGCGATGTAGCCCGGCTCGGCGCCGCCCGCGCCATACGTTGCCGGAGCACCGGTGCCTCGCCCGCCGCCCGCGCCACCGCCGCCCCGTCCGCCTCCGCCGGCAAGGCCTGTATTGCTCGGCACGCAAATGGTGCTGCTGTCCTGCTGGGCGCCGCACACGTGGTAGGGAACGTGCTTCGTGGTGACGACGTGGTAGAACTGTCCGGTCGGGAAATCCCGCGCGCTCCATTGCCCGCCGCCAGCATAGGTGACCGCGCCGCCGCTGTCACTGGCGTGCATAATGTGGTTGGTATCGTCAGGATCGATCCACAGATCGTGAGAATCGCCGCCCGCGAAGTTCACCATCGTCTTGCCGCCATCGGTGGACTTGAAGGTACCAACGTTCTGGACGTAGACAGTGTCGCGGTTCTTGGGGTCCGCCGTGACGTGCGTGTAGTAGAAGGCGCGCTGGCGGAGGTTGCGGTTCTCGTTGACCGACTTCCAAGTCGCCCCTGCGTCGTCTGAAACGAAGAGCCCGCCATTTTCGTTCTCGATGATGGCATAGACGCGGTTGCTGTCGGCCCCGGAAATCGACACGCCGATTTTCCCGTCAATGCCACTGGGCAGGCCGGGGTTGCGCGTGATGTCGGTCCAGGTCTCGCCGCCGTCCATCGATTTGTAGAGCCCGCTCCCCGGGCCGCCACTCGACATCGTGTATTCCAGGCGATAGGCTTCCCAGAGCG
>JBEKYG010000749.1:0-3205 GCA_049511215.1 Acidobacteriota bacterium
TATTTGTCGTCGGCAGATACGTAGGTTCCCCGGTGTTTGAGCGCCACGGAGTGATAGGCGGCGTCATAGAAAGTCACGTCAATCGCATTCATAATGTCGAATATCCTCTCAAACAGATCCGCGGCACGCTCCTCTTCGAACTGATATCCCACATAGATCTCAAGCAGTTCACGCGCAAGGCCGGGTTGCTTTCTGCCCAGGATGTTTCCCACTTCATAAGGCCCAGATCGACGGCAGGATGATGCGATGCCGGCCGGCAAGCCATCCCTGCCGAATGGCGAGTGCCTTTTCTTGATCCTTTTCACCGACGGAATCAAGGCTCCATTTGAGAAGCACGGAGGCAGCGGGAACGATCACCGGATCATTCATTTTCGGCTCCGATCCCGCCGCAAGGTCTTCAGATCTGGGGACATAATACTTATCTCCCAAATTCGCGGCACGTCACGGCTAGATCATCCTTCCGGCGCGCGAGCTCTGATAATGGCAGAAGCCGCTGGAAGATAAGTATTGTGTCCCCAGATCCCTGGGATCGGAGCCGGGCTGGGAGGCTGCCCTACTTCTGATATGGGGCGTTGAACGAAGCCACTCCACGGTAGCGGGTGCCTGCCAGACGCGACAATTCAGCCTTAGGGGAACTGCCCCGTCGCTACGATCGAAAAAAGGATAGGATGGCGTCGGTGTCAGTTAGATCGGATGCCAGCATTTCGGGTTGGAAAGGCTCCATGTCTGGCATCGAGTATCTCGCGCTGGCCACGGCAAGGACACGCGCGCCCGCCTCGTGGCCATGAATTATGTCGAGAGGAGTATCTCCGACCACAAAAGAGGAGTCGATGGGGAGGGGTGCGCAAAGGTCAGCGCCTCTGCGCATGCCCTGGCGGATCAATTCGGTACGATCTTCGGAATCGGACCCGAAACCGCCAAAATGGAAATACCCGCCGAGACCGGCTTGACGGAGCTTGATCCCCGCTCCCGATTCGAGGTTTCCGGTGGCTAATCCGAGCGCAAAATCCGGCTGGCGGGCCAGCGTATCTAGAAGGTTGATCACACCGGGAAGCACACGCAAGGCCCCTGTTTTCGCGACAAGTCTCATTTCCGCTTCGAGGTTTTGCAGGTAGGCAGAGAACAACGCTCCCCGGGTCTGCTCCGTCCAGCGCGCACTCAAGCCGAAATATGCCAGCATCTCGCGCGCGATCAGGGGATCCGTTTTCCCGTCCGGCCGCACGACTTCCCCTTCCACGGGTACCTTAAAGATATCTTGAAAAGCCTGGTGGAACGCGCGCATGCCGGCATGGCTGGAGAGAATCAGCGTGCCGTCCACATCAAACATCACAAGTCTCATGGGGACAAGCTACCATCAGTCCTCGTAGGAGGCAATTCGTAAACACCAGCGCCAGAATTCGTTTGCGTGGCACATGGGTACTGACATGTCGAAATATTTTACAATAACGAATAGCCTTATCATGGCGTTAACGATAGCAATATCTATTGATTACAGCATCGTCAATTCAGTGCGCCACAGAATTGTGTTGAACCATTTTACCGTTTCAGCGGCTTGGCGAATTGGCATGAGCCCCAATTCCGGGGAAAGCATGTAGGGGAATGCGGCTATATTCATTTGTTGATCAAACAATTAGAAGAACCTGTCCCAAACATTGATGCGTTGCGCGCGCAGTTCAGTGGATGGAGGATGACCTCTGCAGATCTTCCAGGAATCCCAAAAGTTCAGACTGCGAGAATCTGTGGGATACGTCGATGATGGTCACGGCGCCGGGAGTTCGCTTCGTGACGTAACATCCCTCCCAAAGCGTCTGCTTCCAGAGCGTTGAGTAGAACTCGACGGGGGTCATGTCCTCGAAACCGATCAAAAAGACTCTGAGCTCGGCCAAGGCGCGCAGGACCTCCATCGCTTTGTCTGCACTCTGCTGCTCGTCCAGTTTCTCTGGCGGCGGCAGATCCATCCCGTTTTCCTGTAACCCCACGAACAGACTGGTCCCCGAACCGATCGACTCAAATGCGAGTATGTCTTCAAGGTAGGACTCTCTAAGCTGGTCCGGACATCCCCCCGACATCGAGAAGACCGCCTCGCCGTCGACCAGGCACTTCAAATCCTCCTCGAGCTCATCGGCACGGGTGGCGTGCGTTGGTTTGTTTGTCCCGTTGGGTCCGGAGCCTTTCCGTGCGTCCAGAGCCAGTTTTTCCCTTCTTTCCCTATGCTCTCTCGATCTGCGTCCCATGGCGCTCCTCTCCCGGCAGCGGGTTGCCTCAAACAATCGCGCCTCCCCCTCTCTATAGAACTGGCAACCAGACAAATGAGCGAAAATAAATCTCTCCTTTCGTATTCCCGAATAGAAATGCTCGTAAGGCACCGGCTTGCCCGCTTGCTGACCCGCGCGGCTCTGATTGCGCGGATATCTGGGGATCAG
This sequence comes from Acidobacteriota bacterium, assembly GCA_049511215.1. Lineage (GTDB taxonomy): Bacteria > Acidobacteriota > UBA6911 > UBA6911 > UBA6911 > JAFNAG01. The sequence goes on from JBEKYG010000749.1 coordinate 2,424, forward strand.
CCCTGAACCGGCGTCACGGACTACGATTTTTGACTGTCTTTTGTGGGCGCGTTTGCTAACCTGTTCCGGACCCGGCGCTTATTCTCTTCCCATAGGGTCGACATTCGCGCCGATCCCTGTTAACCGGCAATGGACTGACTGATGCCTGTGACGACCGTGGCTGCGCTCCTGATATTCGTGGCCATCTGCGTGCTGTTCGCGAGTTCATGGATCGGATGGATCAAATCCAGGAGAGATCTCAGAAGGCGTCTCGAAGAATCCTGGGGCAAAATGCCGGAGGCCAGGTACAAGGCAGAAGAATTTCAGTCGATCGCCAGTTATTTCCACAATCGCCGTCGGGAACGCCCGTCGCTTTTCACGATCGACGATATCACTTGGCACGATCTGGATATGGACCAGGTTTTTGGCCGCCTCAATCGCACCGAGTCCACGGTCGGCGAGGAATGCTTGTACTGCATGCTCCGGGAACCTTCCTTCGAGCCGGACACGCTCGGGATCAGGCGCGACCTCATCGCATTTTTTCGGGAGCATCCCGCCGAGAAGGTGGCGCTTCAGGTGATTCTGGCCCGGCTCGGCAAGAATTGCCTCCTGACGGTTACCGACTGTTTCTTCCACCCCCAGGCCCGGCCGCCCTGGAAGGGATTTTCGACAATTACCATTAATGCTTATTGACTTAGCTCATAACGCTGGCTACCTTGCCGTCCGAGGACGGCAAAGGCATCAGACGATACGAAGAGCGCAGCCTGCGGTCCTGGAAGAAGGAGCTTCTCGACCGGTTGATC
>JBEKYG010000750.1:0-3196 GCA_049511215.1 Acidobacteriota bacterium
TTCCAGACCGATGGAGACGCAAAAAACCGGAAATCCGTGAGCGTAGTTGGTGGTGCCGTCGAGCGGATCAATAATCCAGGTGCAGTCACCACGAGCCGTATCAGCATGCATTTCTTCCGCGAGTACAGAATGGCCGGGGAAGGCGGCCATAAGCCGGGAGACAATCAGCTTCTCGGCTGCGAGATCGATTTCCGTCACCAGGTCGATCTCCCCTTTGCGGGCCACGGTGAATCTCCCGTTCAAATGGTCCATGAGCAGTCTGCCCGCCGCGCGCGCCGACTGCTCGCCTACCCGGGCAAACTCCACGATTTCCTTGCCGTCCAATCTCATTTCCTGATCCACGAGTTCTTCACCTTCACTTCTCATCCACGCGTATGACTTCGACACCCTTTGGAATCTTGAACTGAAACTGTTTGCTGTCGACTTTCACATTGGTCCTGACGTTGTTGAAAACGAATTCGGATGTGTTGCCGGTGCGCTCTTGGATCACGATCCGGCGCAAGTCAAAACTGCGTCCGTCACACTCGATGACTACATATGCGTAGTCTGTTCCGGCAGAACGAGGCGTGAGCCGAAGCAGGATGGCACCATCGGCCTTGACTGCGGGATCCGGTTCCCATCCCACCTTAAAGCCCCTACGGATATCCCCCTGGCCGAGCAGAAACTGCAATGGAGTGCTGCGCAGATCGTCAGCCGTGAAGTGACTCACAAGAACCTGCCGATCCTCCGGAGTATACAGGTAGGTGTCGTGGCCGTCCGCGACAAACAGCTTCACTTCGGGATCACGATACTCCCAGCGCATCAGGCCCGGCTTTTTCATAAACAGGGCGCCCGATTCCGTTTGGTCCACCCCTGGCCCACGGTAAGTCTGCCTGAAATCGGCCTGAATGGAGTCAACCGCGGCGTACCGGCGCTGGAGCCCGGCAATCGCCGCGCTCAGGTCGGCTTGGCCACACAAGCCGGGCAGCACAAGAGAAGTCCAGAAACTCGAAGCGAGACAGCATACGGCCGTCAGCAATCGTCCAAAGGTTTTCGGTTGGAATGCCATCGAGTTCGGCTACCACCTTGTCTGGAGAGATGCGCGCCGAAGGCGCTTTGCAGCGCGGCCTCGCGACAACGCTTCCTGGTATGGCGTCAAAGCAACTTCCTGCCCTTCACTCTGTGCGGATCTCGACAATTGGCGGTGGCAGAAGCGGGGCGGCACGCCCGCGCCCCATCAGGGATTCACGGCCTTGCAGAGATCCGTAGAAGCTCACTTCATGCCGCTGCGCTCCGGAGTCACTGTTGCAGGGAATCAGCCTCCTCATGGCTGACGTTCTGGTCCGTGTGTATCAAAGTATCGATCAACAGCATGGCAATGCCGATCGTGATCGCGCTGTCGGCGAGGTTAAAGGTCGGCCAATGGAAGGAATCCTTGATGTGAATCTCAATGAAGTCCACTACCGAGCCGTGCATGATCCGATCGACAAAATTGCCCAGGATGCCCCCCGCCGTCACGGCGAGAGCCATTTGCAGAAGCATTCGCTCCGGCGGCATGCGCAGGCTGTAGATCACGATCACGATGACCGCGACCACCGCCATGGCCGCCAAAAAATAGGACTTCCATGGTAACTGTGGGCCGTCGAACAAGCCGAAGGCCACGCCTGAATTGCGCACGGAGGAGATGCGGAGATATCCGGGGATGATCTCTTTGACCTCGAACAGTTTCATGGCCGTGCTTACGCGATATTTTGTCAGATGGTCGAGCACAAACACAATCAGCGTCACCAGAATGAACTTGCCTTTCATCGCAATCACCACCTGGGAGGAACCTTCAGCTGTACATCTCTTTGACATGCGCCACGCAACGCTCGCAAATCGTGGGGAAGTCCGCATTCTCTCCGGTTTTTGCGGAATAGTTCCAGCAGCGCTCGCACTTCTCACCCTGGGCGCGACCTGCCTCGACCCGCAACTCACTTCCCGAATCATCCACGAGTTCCACCTGTGAGACGATAAGAATATATCGCAGTTCCTGTTCATGGCGACGCAGCAAAGCGGCCGTGTCGCCGCCGGCGCGGATCGTCACGCGCGCCTCGAGCGAGTTTCCGATCGCCCCGGTTTGCCTCAATTCCTCGAGCGCCTTGGACACCGCCTGTCTCACCTCGAGCAACCGGTCCCATTCAACCAACAGGACCTCACGGTCGTGGTTGGCTTCATATGGCGGAAACAGCAACACATGGACCGATGCCGGGCGCTCCCGCGGGCTGCACCCTTCGTACATCGCATCTAAGATCTCCTCCGCTGTAAATGGCAGGATCGGCGCGATCAGGCGTGTAAAGGAGTTGAGGATGTGCCACAAGGCCGTCTGAGCCGAACGCCTCGAAGCTGACCGCGTCGCGTGCGTATAGAGGCGATCCTTGAGTACGTCGAGGTAAAACGCCGACAGGTCCACCGTGCAGAAGTTGTATAGGGCGCTATAGACAAGGTGAAACTGATAGTCCTCGTAGCCCTTGACGCATCGCTTGATCAGCCGCGCTGTTCGAGCCAGGGCCCAACGATCAATCTCTAACATCTCGCCGTAGGACACCGCATCGCTGGCCGGATCAAAACGAAGGTGCTGCGGATCATGCTGGTTGCTCAAGTTTCCCAGCATATATCGCGCGGTGTTCCTGATCTTGCGATAGGCCTCCCTGAGCCTCTCCATCAGCTCGTCGAAAATCCGGACATCCTCGACATGGTTCACCGAGCTGACCAAAAGCCGGGTCACTTCGGCACCCTGCTCTTTGACGAGCTCATTGGGATCCATGCCAATCCCCTTGGACTTGGACATCGCCCGTCCCTGAGCATCAAGCGTCCATCCGTGGGTGATCGACGCCCGATACGGAGATCCGTCGTGCAAAGCCACTCCGACCAGGAGTGAACTCTGGAACCAGCCTCGATATTGATCGCCCCCCTCGATGTAAAGATCGGACGGCCACGGAAGATCTTTGCGCTTTCCCAGAACTGCAAGATGACTGCCGCCAGACTCGAACCAAACATCAATTATGTTCGTGTCCTTGCTGAAATTCCCGCCGCCGCACTTTGGACACACCGTTCCCTCCGGCAGCAGGTCCCCCGACTCTCGGATGTACCAGCTGTCGGCGCCTTCCCGGCTGAAAATGGCCGCGACGTGTTCGATAATTGCTTTCTCGAGCAAGATCGCGCCGCAGCCCACACA
>JBEKYG010000751.1:0-3193 GCA_049511215.1 Acidobacteriota bacterium
TGTCGCGTCTGGCAGGCACCCGCTATCGTGGGGTGGCTTCGTTCAACGCCCCATATCAGAAGTAGGGCAGCCTCCCAGCCCGGCTCCGATCCCAGCAACTGCAGCTTATTTTTCCTATGCACCGAGGCAGCCTTGAAAGTAGGTCAAGGTGAAATTCAATTTTCGCGCACCCGCCGTGGCAAAGGCCCGGGCAGCCTCCAAGAAAATCTCAAATTTTCCAGGCCTGACACCACGCTCTCTATCCGCTCAGGAGGGCGGCGGTAGGGGCGGTACGCCATCATCCTGCGGCTGCGCCGCGTCAACCCCTAACTGGCTCAAGGCGTCGATTTTCCAGCCTCGCAGTTTGAGATTGCATTTCCCGCAGAAATGCGGCGTGAAGTATTTTGGCAACACATAGTTCTCAGGTTCGCCCACAATAAAGTCGTGACAGTCATTTTTTATGGCCCTTTGAATTTCGCCATAGGTACCTCTGCTTGATCTCTCTTCGAACGTTCTTTGAGCCTGCTGCTGTAGTGCCGTAGCCAGCGGCAACTGCAACAGCGGGTACGACATGATGCAGTTCTTATCGGCGATATCGTGATCGTCACCAACGGGTCCGTCGCCGTTTATCCAATGCTTCATAAATATCGTGTGGCCCATCTCATGACACACCACGGCGTAGAACCGCATTGGAGTAGTTTGTGAGATCCAGACACATCCTTTCGGGCATCCGATCGAAAATCCAGGCCAATCCCAGGTTATATTTTCACCCCCATCCTGGTGTATGACAATTGAAGGAACACCGCGATGATGGATTAAGACGAGCCCGTGACATAGGAGGCTGCTCTCCTTCAGGTATTGCCGAATGTGGGGTTCAATGCGTTGCGTGAACTCCTTGTATTTAGCCATTGCATCTTCGCTGGTGCCCGTTTTCGTGAATATTTCCCTTGTGAGCGCCTTTTTTATGCGCCCATACAAGTCAGCCTGTAGATTGTAAGTGATACCGGGGTAGTCGCTCTGTCCGGGTGTCTTTCCCTTGTAGTATTCGAATGCATCCTCTATCCAAAATTTCCCATGAACATCCGGTAAGATACCAATTGTCCTCTGGATCGTTCCAGGCGAGACCCTCGCTGGTGACAATGCGGCATGAAAAATTGGTCCATAAGTGTTATTGAGCTTATTGGCCAAATCAGTCAGATCACGCGCTGAATAGAAAAATGCTCTGTTTTGAACTTCGATTCTCGCCTGACCAAATTCATGCAGATCCAGCAAAGCGCGGTAGTCATCGCCCCGGCCACTGACATCCAATTGGATCGTGTTGAGCGCCGTGACCAGATCGTCCCGGGAAGGTAGTGCAAGGAGAAAGGCGGGAACCGGAAAATCGCCCGGAACAACTCTGTCGACTGGAACCGCTGCTGAAGCGTCGCCAGTAGGGCAAAACACCTCGTTGTATTTATTTCTGAACATTGTTCCTAATTGAAACAATTGCCTCGGCCTCCGTGGCAAAGGAAATGTCAGATCTTGGCAACTTTCATCCTGGATAGACACAAACGCGTGCTCGAACTCCCGTTTAACCTGCGCAAAACAATTTTGAGGCAAGTCTCCTGTCCATTCACTATTCGCGGTCGGCCAATGTATTTTGGCCGCTAGCCTTACACGGCGCCACGACTGGAGCGTAGCCGTATGTTTCTTTATGCGGCTTTCTTCCTCCCCTTGGAAGGTGTTCATCGGAGCAATGTGTTTTGCAATGGCCAACTTCGCTGCAATCTGATAGTGCTCACCGGCCAGAGTCGAAGGCCGTAAATAGACAGGTGCGACGCCGCGTAGTTGCCTTGCTTCCCGGGCGCTCAAACAATCTACCGTAACCCATCCGGGCGAGTTTCCTGATCCATCATCGCCGACGGAGTAGTGGGCATCGTTTTCCTGTTTTACATCGTTATCAGAGAATTCGACTCCCATTTGGCCCCTTGACAATCTGCGAAAAATAATTCGTGAATTCTTCGCATCCTGTCCTTCTTCTATGAGGCCGCCGACCATGTCGCGTGCATTTGACTTAAATCGCGAACGTATGTGTTTGTGAGATGAAATTTCCTGTATGAACGCTTTTGTTTTGCTTTGAAAATCGCCGGCTTGGTAATGCTGCTTTGCGTTGTGTGCTGTGACGGCATCGCTGATCACCTCGTCGATCCATCGACCCTGTGCGGCGGAATCGCCAGGGAGGTTTGACAAATCGGGCTCTTTGTCGGACCAGGAGAATTGCACCTTGGCACCGGTGGCAGCCTCGGGGATGTATGTCTCGGCGCCGCCCTTGTTCTTGACCTTGACAACCACCTTTATCGGTAGCCAAGGGTTGCTCAGCCAGGCCGTGTCGAGATCGAATTTCTTATGTCCGGCACCGTTCTCGGCAAATTCCGCGTCTGCCGCATAGAAGCGATTGGAATCTATGAAGAGCATCACGGTTTGTTGGGCATTCGAGAAGTTATTTGCATCTGCGAGAACCGTGAAGGCCGGATTGGCAAGGTTCTCTTGCCGTAGAGATGCGTTGACATCATCCGCCTGTTGCAGGGCGCGCATATGCCGGTAGCGTGTGATTGCCTTGGTCAGATCGTCGTCGGGCGCGTCTGATATGGGACCGGCGAAGCAACCAATTCTGTTGAGGATCAGTTTTTGCCAGGCTACGGAATGCGCAGCATCGGGAGCAATTACATTCGGCGGGCTTCCTGTCTCGTACTCGTAGATATCTTCCCAACTTATCCTATCCAGGGAAATGGAGTGATACCTTACGCTGGTCTGGTCATTGCGCAGCAAGGGCCTGTTAAAGAGAGATTGCGACTCCACGGAATTAGTGACCACATTAACATTTGTGCCGAATCGTTTGGGGACTCGTCCGGCGGGTTGAAGAGTGTTTGCGAGATCGTGGCTGCGTTTAGCGATAAAGAATCTCACGCTGAATGGAGACATTTCGGGCGTAGCCCAATTCCTGTCACTGCGATCGGCATCTGTTGTCAGCCTGTTTGCGAATGGCGTGTTTAAAACCCTGCCACGATTGGCCGCCAAATAAAAAACCTGCTGATACGTCAGCTTTTCCGCATAGACAAGCTGTGCCGTGTGGGTGTCCCTATGCTGGTACAGTATCTGCATCACAAGATCACCCATTGTGCCGATGTTCTTGATTCGTGTCCGGATTACACAATATTCAGCAACAGGGGCAAAC
>JBEKYG010000752.1:0-3183 GCA_049511215.1 Acidobacteriota bacterium
AGTTCCCAGACCGTCCGTCTGAGCACTACCGTCTACTTGGAAAGAAAAAACGCTTGAGGGCTACAAACCGGTGGCTCGCTTTATCTGAGCAGAGGCGGGTCAATTTATCTGAGCGCTATAGGGCTCGGAGTGATTGGGCGGTTAAAACCGGGAGTGACTCTGCAACAAGCCAATGCCCGCATCCGCATGATCTCCAGCCGGCTGAAAACAGCGTACCCGAAAACCAATGGTGATTGGGATGCGGTCTTGGGACCGGTCAATCGTCCACGCTTGCCCCAGGGTGACACGCAACTTGACTTTGTGATCCTTTTGGCCGCAGCCGTCTGCATATTGTTGATCACCTGCAGTAACATCGGCAGTCTGCTGCTTGGCCGAGCTACTGCGCACCAGCGTGAGATCGCCACCCGCCTGGCAGTGGGCGCCAGCCGGGCACGGGTGATGCGCCAACTATTCACCGAAGGCCTGGCACTCTCGGCTCTGGCCCTGGTGGCAAGCCTTGCGATGTGGAGCCTTACCATCAGATTCTTGCCCTTTATTGAAGGCGCTTTTCCAGCCCAGGGCGCAATTGGATTCCCGCACGACCTCGATCTGACCCTCGATCACAGAGTGCTGGTCATTGCAATGGGCGTCGCTTTTCTGACCAATCTGATCTTCGGCCTCGCTCCCGTTTTAGCGGGGTCCCGCCCCGAGCTCACGAGCGCCCTCAAGAACCAAGGATACCTTTTTGCCGGCCGCGCCGGATCGCGTTGGCGGCGCGCTCCGGTCGTGGTTCAGATCGCCCTGTCGGTGATTCTGCTTGTCGGGGCGGGGTTGTTCATTAGAACCATCGCACGTTTTCACTCGGTCAATCCGGGATTTGACCAAAATGTGTTAATACTGAATATCAGCAAGCCATTTCACGAGTTCGATATGGCGAAAAGCATAAGTTATTACCATCAGGTGCTGGAACGCAGAACCCAAGATTCTTTTTGAGATGTCTTAACAAATAAGGATGAACGAATAAGGATGTTGACACTCTACATGCATTGGTGTAGGTTGTCTACATGCTAAAAAAAGACCGTTACCAGAATCGGATTGAGTTGCTGCAGGGGACGCTCGACCTGCTGATTTTGCAGACGCTTCAGTGGGGCCCCCAGCACGGCTATGGGGTCAGCCAGGCAATCCGCGCCAACTCCGGCGAGGTGCTGTGCGTCGAAACGGGTTCGCTTTATCCCGCGCTGCACCGGCTCGAGCGGCAGGGTTGGATCGCTTCGGATTGGGAAGTCTCAGAAAACAAGCAGCGCACGAAGGTCTATTGCCTTACGGCCGCGGGTAGAAAACAGCTGGTGTCCGAACGATCGCGCTGGGGGCAGCTCGTCGAGGCCATGACAAGCGCCATGAATCCGGCGAAACAGGGAGACTGAGGCATGAGATTCCCTCTGTGGCGGCGGCGTCAGCAGGAAGATCTCGATGCGGAAATCGAGAGCCATCTGCGAATGGCGATGCGCGACCGCATGGAACGCGGCGAGAATCCGGAGGAGGCAGCATGCTCCGCGCGCCGCGAATTCGGAAATGTCGGGCTGGTCAAGGAAGTGACGCGCGACATGTGGGGCTGGACCGCGCTCGAGCGCTTATGCCAGGACCTGCGTTATGGCTGGCGCATGCTGCGCCGCACTCCGGGCTTTACAGCCCTGGCCATCATCATGCTGGGCGTGGCACTGGGCGCAAGCTCGATCATGTTCAGCGTCATCCATGGAGTTTTGCTGCTACCTCTTCCCTATAAAGATCCTGACCGCCTGGTCCGGCTCTATTCGACGGATGCGAGCGGCAAAAACGGTACCGTCACTCAGAAGGATTTCGTGAAATGGCTGCGCCTAAACCACTCATTCGAATTCCTGGCTGCGGCACAACCAAGCACATCGGACACACTCACCGATAGGGATTTTCCTGAACAGATCACGGTCATGGAAGTCACCCCAGGGTTCTTTGACCTGCTTGGCGTTCGTGCTCAATTAGGCAGGTTGTTTCAGGCTCTGGACTTTAAGGTTGTCGACAGGCCCAACTCTTATCGCCGCTATGACGGCGATGTAGTCGTGCTGAGCCACGATGTATGGCAGCGCCGATACGGCGGTGATGCCAACCTGATCGGACAATCCGTGATGATCAATGAAAATCCATTTACCGTCATAGGGATCATGCCTCCGGAATTCCATTTTGCGGAGGATGCGGGAGGTTTGCCGGTCGATTGTTGGGCTCCCCGAGTCTATGGTGCTAATGCACAGCCGTGGGGGTTTCTGACGGTAATTGGCCGCCTGCGAAAGGGCATATCGCTTGGCCAAGCACAAGCCGAGATGAATGTGGTAGCGCAAAGCGCTGATTCGACCTCGGCCCGAAGAACAATCCGGAGCGGGAGCCGGCTGATTGCGCTTCACGAATCGGTCGTCGGGAAAGTGCGTCTGCAGCTGCTGGTTCTCTTTGGCGCGGTTGCGTTCGTTCTAATCACGGCATGCGCCAATGTTGCCAACCTGCTGCTTGCTCGCTCAGCGCGTCGCCGGCGGGAGATGGCCGTGCGCTCGGCGGTAGGAGCTTCCCGCACGCGCCTGTTTCGCCAGCTACTGACTGAGAGCGTTCTGCTCTGCTTATTGAGCGGATTTGTAGGCTTGGTTTTTGCAATCGCGACCAAGAACACGATTATCGCGCTGGCACCTGCGGACCTGCCGAGGGTGTCGGCAATATCGTTCAACGCAACAGCGTTCGGATTCGCCTTCCTCATTGCAGTCCTTACGGGGGTGTTGTGCGGCTTTATTCCGGCGCTGCGCGCGTCTCGGTCGGACTTGACGGAGGCATTGAAGGAGGGAGCCCCAGTCGAGCTGGTCCAAAGTCGGGCATGGTTCGGCAACGGTCTCGTCACTGTGCAGGTTGCACTTGCTCTTATGCTCCTCATCGCCTCCAGCCTGATGATACGGACCTATGCTCGATTGCATGCGGTTCCGCTTGGATTCAATTCCGGCAATGTGATGGTGTTGAATGCCATGCCGCCCTTTTTCAAGTTTGCCGTTTATCGCGGTCAAACTTCCCCGGAACGGTACAGCGAAGCTCTTGTGGAGCAGGTACAAAAAGTCCCTGGGGTGGATTGCGCAGCTATCGGGGTCGTGCCGATTCGTGGTACCAGCGCGGGATTTTATTTTTATGTCGACGGTGAGC
>JBEKYG010000753.1:0-3181 GCA_049511215.1 Acidobacteriota bacterium
CCGCCGCTTGAAGCATAGGGCACTAAGAAGAAGTGTCGGCGGTTGAACCTCATTTTCCTCTGAAACCCGCGGGAAACAGTTCCGGAACCCTTTTGATGTGTCGTTGCGGCTGGGCGAGTACAATTATTAGAAATTCTCACGGAGTATTTAAACCGCCTCGGTTCTTATATGTGACTCACGGAATTCGGATGCCTCACGAGGGTCAAGCATGCGGCGGAATTTGTGTCGTACAGCATAGAAACCTGGCGGCACGAGATTATGGGCTGCCCGTCGAGAGGATGCGGAGCTGGGGGAAATAGCGGCGCAGATACCCTCGATCGCGAGCTGCAAGGCAGCCGGCCTGATGGAGGGCATGCGCTCCAATCAGAAAGTCCGGAATCAGATAATTGCGCGGTCCACCCTCCCGGCGATAACTCCTGAAAATCTCACCGGCTGCGAAAGCGCTCGCCGGGTGGATCGGGTCATATTCCACTCCAAGCGACTCGAGCGTGGAATTCAACTTTTCGAGACTCTGAAACAGCGGAGCGATTTCAGCGAACACAATGTCACATACGATCAGGCACGATTCGCGACGCGCTTCCACCAGGAGGTTGACCCAATCTCTTGAGTCACTCTCTCCCTTGAAGATGCTCCACAGCACCGAGGAATCAATCGCCGTGCGCATTTCTGCCCCCAGGCAGCTTTACCGTGCCGCGCGTTTGGTTCAACCAATCCTCTGCCGATCGAGCGGGCCCTTCTTTATTTTTGAGGCATCCGATCGTCGCGTACATCTCGGCGGGATCAAACACTCGCGTCGCCTTGAGGTAGGGCGCATTTTCGTCGAATTCCAAAACCTGACCGGCCTTTAAGTTAAGTTTGCGCCGCACATTGGCCGGAATCGTTATTTGTCCCTTGCTGGTAATCGTTGCTTTCATTGCCTGATAATAGCACCAAAAAATCATACAAACAAGTAATGTAAATATGTAAGGCTATTATGCAAGGAGGCACCGCCCGACAGTTTGACGCGGTGTTGCGCATCGGTTATTTTCCAAGCGCACGAGGTGCGCCGTCGTTCGCATAAATGGGAGGCATTCCGGTCTCCATAACGATCGAGGGGTCCAACAGCATCGGTGTGGTTGTGTGCCCGCCGCTGTCGATGAATTGCGCAAAGTACATTGGCGGACAGGCGCTCCGCTGAATCTCTGGTCAGCCCTCGATGGTCGCCGCGATCACCTGGAAAGCGATAGAACTCCAGGTTATCCGAATGCCGGGTGTCCCGACCACCGTCAGTGAATCGACTCCGGCCCGCCGTCCTCCTTCTCCTCCTCTGACAACCATGGAGCGGGCATTACAGCTCACTCTCTCGGGCATTTCAATACTTCTGAAATAGGGGACGCTACCCCATTTGCCGATAGCAGCCGCGACCTGACTCATCGGCGAAATAGGGTAGCGTTGCTCTAGCGCAAGACAAAACGGACAAAAAAGGAGAGTAATTATCCCACACACTCCTGGTTTCGTCGTGCAACACGCAGGGGCCTTCGGCAGAAAAGGTCCAGTTTGGTAAGCAGCTCTCCGTCGGATATATGTTTCGGCTTGAGCCCCGATTGAAGGTCACGGAAAGCGCCGGAGGGCGCAATTCCGAGCAGCGTGGTTGAGATTGGCTGAACTGCTCCGCCTGGCGGGAAAACGCCTCATCTTCACACCTGCTGTATATCACGATGGCTTTGCCTTGGCCTTGCCGAAAGAGATATGCAGGCACAAGCCTCACTCCTTTGCGCGCGGCCGGACGGATCGCCCGCCCCGCAACCGCCCTTGCTGGCCCTTGCACCGGACGTCCTCGGGGTTCTCGTCGATCGAGAAGGATATGAGACGTCTCGTGCGGTTGTCCTTCACGAACACCACGATTTGACGATTCGCCTGGGCCTCCTGATACTCGCGCTCGAGCAGCTTCTGCGATCTCTCGCTCAGGTGGTCATAATAACCGGCGTAAGGAAAAGCATAGATCAGGTTCTCGTCCACGGCGAACTCGATTATCGGCCTTTTTTTTCGATAAATCCTATATGCACGGCGGATGTCCTCCATGACCTGCGATGCAGTTTCCAACAAATCCTCGTTCCCCTGTTTCTTCATAGGCGCGGTCCTTGCCCGGTCCTTCTTCATAGATTCGACGCGGGACTGCTTATCAGAGCACAAACGTGGTGACGATTCCAGCGTAGGTTACGAGTCGGAAAGAAATGCTGGGCTGCCGATAGTCCGCTGTCGTGTGGTCGGGTGCGCATGATACGAATGGCATCCCGGTTCGACCTGGGCGCGGCGCCAGCTTGGGCACAGCTTTCCGTGGAATCGAGATTCAGCTTGCAATCCTTTTCGCGATTGTGTGTGTGGTAGACTCGCCGGGCGCGTGACCAAGCGGGGCCAAAGCCCGCCCGCACGTGTTCTTTCAATCCGGCGAGTTATAGCGCATCCAAAACCTGCAGCCAACTCCGCACCGTGGCGTATGCCTTGCCGACGTCTTCGTATAGGGAGTTAATCGACAAAAGGGAGCCCACTCTTTCCGGCAAGAGCTCGATCAAAGTGCGCAAGGCACTGGCATCCGAGATATTCAAGAGGTCGCGTGAATCCTCCAGCACCAGACGATCGATCCGCAACCGGCTCCAACGCCGCGCTTCCAGTTCTTTTCCTCCCAGCAGCGGTTCCGGAAATCCTCCAAGGGCCAGAAGGTCTGCGAGCGGGTAGGATACCTGCGCATGGTCGAGGATTTGCGCAGAAGAGGGAGGGGTTGCCGTTTCCGCCACCGTAAAAGGATGCAGGCGATAGGGCAGGTATCGTCCGAGCAGGCTGTCGCTTCCCTTGCGATAGAGATCAAGCCGGGCGCTGCCGGTGACGGTGATCGGAGTTTTCTCGCCTGACTTATCGTAGACCGCCCTCTTGGGAACCGCACGCGGCACGATCGCGAACCATGGTATCATCAACGGCGCCGTGAGAAGAGGTATGTACCCTATGAAAGTTCCGGCAGTTTCCCTGGAGGTTTGGCGCGGCCTGTATGAAAACGCGCTGCGATTCATGAAACTCCGGCCATGGGAATCGGCCTATGATTCCGACGTCTTCGGCGTCCTTGATCCGGTCACAGGCCGGACCGGATACTGCTGCATCATGGGAGCTCTCGGACAGGTGCTCGCCCTCTGTGTCTATCGCGGCAGCG
>JBEKYG010000754.1:0-3175 GCA_049511215.1 Acidobacteriota bacterium
GCATAGAGTCGCGCGATCTCTCGCAGTGCCTAGAAACGGCCACTGTTCGAGTAGCGGTGATTCAGTTGCCTCAGCCTCCGGGAGATGGTGACGTCCACAGTGGTGCCGAGAGCTTCCTTGAGTTGCGAGAGATCCGCGATTTGGCTGTGCAATGAGGAACTGTCGGAGAGCTTAACTGCCGGAAATTCCATTACAGTCTATTCCAAATCGCAGATTCCACCCGCGAGACCGAGCTTGTGCTGCGATCGAACTGCCGCGCCAGGTATTCCAGGAACTGGCCGAAGCTGGGTGCAAACTCCGCCAGCAGCCACCCTCGCTCCAGGGCCGTCATGCCTTCCGCGACGCGGAGAGACCGATCCAGAACCTTAGGGCTCGCGCAAGAATTACTTGGCATTTTGGCGCGAGCGCCGGGCGGGCAGATGCAAGGCGCCGCGACGCAGGGGATGCCGCTGTGCATCGTCGAGGAGCGGCAACGCAACAGATGCCCGCTCCCGCCTGGCCAGCGGACCTTGGGGGCCAGCAGCAAAATGCCAAGTACTTCTTGCGCGAGCCCTTAGCCTCGGTTTCCGTCATCTGCCAGAACGTCGCCCGCGCCGTGTCATCGGCGAGAAGGCGCAAAAAAGTCTAAGATCGTCTGAGGCAGGGACTCTGGTTGTTGCCATGCCAGACTCCCAAAGAAGATAGTGCCAGCGGCGAGAAGCTCGAAACCCAAACCCTTGGGAACACCGCGCCCGATCTTCAGCCGCTCCCAGGACATTTTGCACGTGCTCGTGAGCGACGTTCCTCGGGGCACGGTCACGTTGCCGGCGGGCATTGATCTTCCAGCTTTAGTTCTGAAAGCCGTGTTTGTTCATCAACTGTAAAATTTCCCGACATTGTGTCGGGATTCTTTACAAAAACAGTTGCTCGCAAAAGGACCCAAAAAACTTTGATCTTTTAAAATCAATCATTTAGCGGCTGGCATGCCTATTGCTTATATTTAAGCGAATGTCGGCAGTTGATGCGGAAATTAAAGAAAGGAAGAAAACGATGAAAAGGATTCTCTTGGGTGCTTTTGCCCTAGTGTGCATTGCGGGAACGGCGCTGGCGGCCCCGATCTCTCTGCCCACTGGTGTACCACTCTATTTTCAGTTCAACAATTTGGAGCAGGTAGATACCTCAGGACTCAACGGCATTGTTGTTCCGGGGAGCTACAATGGTACTAACACTCAAGGTAACTGGGGTGTTATGAATGTATCCAGCATACAGAATGGGGCAATCTCGATTGACCATACGAATATCAGCGGCGGTCCAGTTTTTTGGCAGGACGATGGCCCTGGTGGCACGCAGGGTCAGATTGTTGGCATTTTCTATGGTATCAATTTGACCTCTGGCACGACGGCTAGCGGCGGCATTTTGGACCTCTTTTGGTACAACGCCGGCAGTGATCCCGTTACTGCGGCATGTCTAGCTGGTGGATGCGGACCCACTGCCGCCACAGTAGCCGAATTCACGGGAGGCACGTTCCTTGCCCGACTCGACTTTACCCCTGGGATAATAAACGGGGATGCCACAACCACCGTCAAGAGTGACATCGATCTAACAGGAACAATCAACGGTGACGGGCATGCCAATAGCTTTGCCAGTGTTGATTTGACAGATCCAGGCCCCTGGAGTAACGTGTTAAACGGGAACTGGTTCTTTGTGGACACTAATGGTAATGGGATCTTTGGCCAGACAGGCATAACCCCTACCGAAACCCCTGATCTGCGCTTCGGCAACACATTCACCCTTCAGCCTGCATGGAACGGCGCCACTGGTATTAAAGGGTTCCAGAGCAACGATCCTGCTCGCGTCTACACTGCTGTACCGGAGCCGGGCACGCTGGTGCTCCTAGGTCTCGGCCTTCTCGGTCTGGGATTCTGCCGAAGAAGGAAATAGCGCAAACCTCTGTTGCTTAAGACTTGATGCATAAAAAAGGCGGGAATCGACTCCCGCCTTTTTTCGTAGATTGGTCTAAAAAGGGACTCTCTTAAAGAGCATTCTCAATTGCCTGAATGTTTTGGACTCTTGAGGTCGTAGGGTCACGTCGCGATAAAGCACTCGTTTCTTTGCGGTCTCCGTGCCCTCCGGTCTTAGCCAGTGAATCTGATATAGCCTGAGGATGTGCGAACACTCATGGCTGAACCTTCCCATCGAAGCCGCGTCTATCCGCTCCGACAGCTCCCGGAACGAGAACGATGCCAGAAGAGAGTTGGTTGAGTCTCGCCTGAAACTTTCAGTTGCTTCCGGCGTAAAGAGCTTGGGGAAAACTCCGGCGGTCTCCGCCGAGCGGGGGCGAGCATGATCGAATATCCAGACTCCGCAGCCCGATTTCTCTCTCACCATTCTGATCTCTTCCAGGCAGCGAATCAGATCCTCGGAAGATGGAAGGTGATGAAAAGCAAATATGCTGCTCACAACATCAACTCTCTCAGATATCTGGCCGCTGAAGCGCATCATGTCTCCGAGATCAAGTCGGACGGCCGCATCGAGGCCGGATGCTCTGAGCTCCCTGTTCCCAAGGTTCACCATTCCTTCCGACAGGTCAAAACCAACTATTCTGCAGTCAGGACGGCACCGGGCAAGGTAGCGAAGGAACTGTCCGGAGCCGGAGCCGAGATCGACCACGGTTCCTTCGTACGGCAGAAGGGCGCTGATTGCGAGTGCATTGAAGTGGTAGACGGGGGCAAGTGCGCCACGGTCAGCACCCTGGTCGTGGAAGGATTCAACGTTTTGCGGATCTTCCATGACGGATGACGGTTCGGGACAGCGTTCCAGCCTCTTAGCGTTCACTGCCTCGCGAATGATAAGCTTCAGCAAGTTAAATCCGGAGGAGGCCATACCGTCAAGTTCTCTCCGGTGCGAGAGGGCATGATGATCAGAAAAAACCCGAAGCAAGCTGCAAGTATTTCAGAATACGTGATTTGTTCTTACGAAGCAGGCTCCGATAAATCTTACGCTGACAAATCGAAGGCTATTCCTCTATCCTTTAACGAACGGCTTGATTCGGTTACGAACTCCCAAAGTTCAAAATTTTCCCGGCGGACTCTCTCCAACAGAGCGCCAACATTTGCATGACAGGGTTGCCGCATACCGTGATAGGCGACCAAGGAGCCAATGGGCTTGAAATATATGCTGAAACGGGAAAGGAGCC
>JBEKYG010000755.1:0-3174 GCA_049511215.1 Acidobacteriota bacterium
TTTGATAACAAATTAGTCACTTTTTAAACCCGAAGTAAGTGGATGCTGTAAACAAAGGACTTCCACCGCTGAAAACCGAAAAATAGGTCAAAATCGCAATTTACATTCGGAAGTTGGGCTAGACCCGAGTAGTCCATTTGCCAGTTCCGCCGCCTTGGAGCGCTCAAGCGGACCTACTTCGATTGGACGGAGATCGTTGATTTTGTGTGAGGAGCCAATGAGAGATGCAATGCGGGGAAGGCCGATGGACCCACCAATTACCTGTCGGACGTCCCGCCCAAATTCAGGGCTCTGACGGACATGGCGCAACCAATCCAGCAGGTTTTGGGCCGCTGCCTTGCCCCGATCACTATCCCGGGTCATGAGCTTGTGAAGGAGGATCGGAAGCTCGTCAAGAATGATGAGCAGTCTGGTATCGGGTTGGGAAAGTGTTTCTTTGAGCACGCTCTCACCTTGAGACTGCCAGTTGTCGGCCACTTGTTCCCGCAATTTCAGCTTCAGCTGCCAGATTCCCAACTCCTCGATATTCCGAGAGCCGACTTGAGCGCATGCCGAAAAAAAATGACGTGGATCCTGCCGCAGTTCGCCTGCCTTCACTGCGAGATCGGTAACCAAGTCTTCCGGGCCGCCATAATCCTGACAATCGAGCCAAATGGGCCGAAAATCAAGGCGTGATTGATCGAAGAGTCTCCTCATGACGCTGGACTTGCCGACTCGACGTGCGGCTGCCAGAAGGATGCTATCCGTTTGCAGGGTTTCCCAGATATTCTCAATTACATCCTCACGATCAAAGAAATCAGCACCAACGACAATGCTTCCTATAGTAATGTTCATCATCTCATTTTCCATCATTATGGTTATGCAATATATTTGTTATATAACAACTTTGTTTCTTGTCAAGGGAAAATGCACCTTCAGGATCAAATGTTCTTATAACTTGTTGTTTCAGCAATTGTTAAACAGATAAACAACTAAGATCAGAAAGGCATCTCCGGAGTTCCACTGAAGCTGTGGTCAAGGCTTTGCCGCGTAACACAATTCAAGATGCCACGGAAACAAAGTGATCTCAGAGAACGCCGAACCCCTGCGATGGGCCTTACCACCCTAGAGACTCATCCGGAAAGCCTCTTTTTCGCGATTTCACGGCCCAGAAGTCCTTTGTTTTCAATGTCGTCATTCGCAAGAAACGGCCTTTCCGGATGAGTCTCTAGACCTCTTACAGGCGCGATCCCAAGACCGCATCTTGTTCCGACTATCCCCTCATAGAACCTTAGTGGCCAATTCAATAAATGTGATGATGTATTTATTTGATCTTTGACAAACCTTTGGGATAGCATATTGTCTTATGGAGTGTGATAAGCTATGCCAAAGAAAAGCCCATTTACGATCGTATTAACCGATGAGCAGAGAGCAGTTCTTGAATCAAGGGCACGAAAATATACATCATCGTATATTGACGTGGTCCGAGCTAAAATCGCGCTGTATGCGGCCGAGGGCATGGAGAACAAGGATATCGCTGCCCGACTGGACACGTCGTTCCAGATCGTGTATAAGTGGCGGAAACGCTTTTTCGAACACGGCTTGGAAGGCCTTCAGGAGGGCTACCGGCGAGGCCGTCCGCCTCGCTTTTCCCCCCGGGGTCGTCGTCGCGATTAAAGCCTTCGCATGTGAACTGCCCACGGAATTGGACTTGCCGCTGTCACGGTTCAGTATGGGGACATCCGGAATGAAACGATTCGACGGGGACTGGTCGCGTCCATTGGGAAGACTACACTCTGGCGCTGGCTATCCGAAGATGCGATCCGACCTTGGTACCAGCGCGCCTGGATTTTTCCGAGAGATCCTCGATTTGCCGAAAAGGCAGGGCGCATCCTGGATTTGTACGAAGGCATCTGGGAAGGAACACCACTGAACGAGGCCGACTGCGTGCTGTCCACGGACGAGAAGACCAGCATCCAGGCACGGCGGCGCAAGCATCCCACCTCGCCGACAGAGCCGGGCAGGCCGATGCGGGTAGAACACGAGTACGAGAGGAAAGGAGCCTGGGCGTACTTGGCAGCATGGGACGTGCGCCGAGCCAAGATCTTCGGGCGTTGCGAGGAAACCCACCGGCATTGTTCCCTTCAACGGCTTGGTAGAGCATGTGATGGCCCAGGAACCCTATCGGTCGGCGCCTCGGGTGTTTTGGATTATGGACAACAGTTCCTCCCATCGCGGAGAGCGGAGTGATGAACGAATCCAGAACAAGTGGAAGAACATTGTGCCGGTCCACACGCCTGTTCACGCGAGATGGCTCAATCTGTACCGCACGGGTGGGAGGCGCGGGTTTTGTTTGAGGAGACCACCCGCACCCTACTGTGCGGCGATCTCTTCCCTCACACTGGTGATGGGCCAGCGCTCACCGCGGAGGATATCGTCGGCCCCGCCAAAAACGCCGAGGAACTCTTTCACTCGAGTTGCCTCACGCCAAACACTGGAGCAACTATTCGAAAGCTCGCCGCTCTATCACCGAAGACGCTAGCGGTAATGCACGGCTCATCGTTCAATGGCGATGCTGATCGAGCGCTCCATGATCTCGCCGATCTTTACGACCGATGGTTACGGGAAGCATCACAGATGGGATAGCATGGCGCTTGATCCAAACCTATTAGAAAACGTGGGGCTTTGTACCGAAAATGACATTCCTTCGATCAGGCCCCCACATGTCCATATTGCGCCCCTACAACGGAATGGAAGAGGACGGCCATACAGGACGGCCCGCTACTTAGCAGGCGGGGGCGCGGCCACCGTCATGCCATGACGCCTGAAGACCTCCATCATCTTCGCGCGGTCAGGCGGGCCGCCGGCGGCGGCACCGATTACTTCGGCAGCTTCGCGGAAGTACGCGGGGCCCATTATCGCAGGGGTTATGACGGCGAGCTGTTTCACATCCTCGCTGCCGAGGTTATCGAAGCGGTGCACCGCGCCTCGGGGGATACACAGCGCCTGCCCGGGACCAACCTCGATGGGCGTGCGGTCAACCGTCCAGGTGAGGACGCCCTCGATGCCGTAGAGGATCTCCTCGTAGGCGTCGTTCTTGTGGGCCGGCGCCGCCAGCTTCTGCCCGACGGGGACGAGAACCTCGAACACTGACACGCTGCCGTTGGAATCATCGCCCGTGAGGAGGAACCGGAC
>JBEKYG010000756.1:0-3165 GCA_049511215.1 Acidobacteriota bacterium
CCGGAGTTGCGCCATACACCTGGAAGTAGACATACACCGTCTGGCCATTGAGAAAAACATTGCCGATAGTCGGCACGATTTTCTTGTCGCCCGCCACCAGCGGATCGTAGCCGACCTGCATGTTCTGGAATCTCTGCATCGATCCCTGGTGCGCCACACCCGCGGAGGCGGCATCTCCTCTGGCGTTTGCCAGGCGGTTGCCCACGACAATGGAGCTGGTATCGAGCTTCTTCAGATCCACCGCGGGCACGCTCAGCGGTTCTTCAAAGGTCCCCAGCTTCCCCGTGCCGTTGTCGCGGACGAGGAATTTGAGTGTGTATTCGCCGGGTTTGAGATCAAATCCGGTGGTGTAGAAGATTCCTCCTGACTTGAGCTTTTCCGCCCGCTCCGCCGGGATGGTCACCTGAAGTTGGTCACGTGCCACGCCGCTCACTTTTCCCTTGGGATCGGTTACCTGGGCAAGGAATTCGAACCTGGCCTGACGATTCGCCCCCTTGTCGTCGAACTTCACGCCGTCCCCGGCCAGCTCGACCGAGACCGGCACATAGCTGGTCTTGTCATCCTTCCGGAAGTAGTCGGCCTGCATGATCAAGGGCACTTCATCAAACGGGTGATCCATGTTCAGAGCTTGCTGCAATTGCAGGTCGCGCTCCTGCTGGTTGAGCTGATTCCATGCTTTCGACGCGAAATATCCGGGCCTGTGCTCCAATTTGAGGTCCGGACGAGTCACTTCAACACGGATCCTGCGATAACGTCCGTCGTCTTTTGCATTGGTGCTGAAGTAACCGATCACATAATAGATCTGGGTGTCGGCCTGCACCTGTTGGATGGCCAGGCTCAGGTTGTTTGAATCGGCAAATTCCTTGCCGCCCGTGTCATGCGCCAGGGTGGTCATCGTCTCCTGCGAGCTGGAGAGAGTCGTCCGCTGGCGCGTAGCCGCCGCGCCGCTGAACATCGCTCGCCCCCCTGCGCTTGCCTGGTTCGCTCCTCCACCAGGCGGCAGGGCCTGCAGACCACGGCTATCCACTGGATAAATTTTCATATTCGATCGATTGGCATTGTCCACGGTAGAGCGTATCTGAGCGTTGTTTTCGACTCCAGTGGTGGACACGCCGCTCGAGAAGTAGAGCAGTGACTTGACCTCGGGAAAACTGCGATACATCTTCGCGAGAGTCTCGAGAGCAGACAGCCGGCGATCGGTATTGAAAATGTTGAACTGGCCGGTGTCGGGCACAAAGACATCATCTGAAGTATCCGTATCGCTCAGGTCTGTGGCCGTTGAATCTCCCGAGTCCGTTGAGGAAACACCGTTAAGAACTTTGAGCATAAGATCGCGGTCATTTGTGAGGTCCTGGACCAGCTGCAGCGTGCTGCTGTAGGTTGCCACGGCCAGGAGGTCTTGCGGGCCGGCCTGCTTGGTCACAAAGTCCCGCGCGGTATCCACTGAACGAATCAGGTCCTCAGCGCTCAGCGAGCTGAGGTCGAAGAATAAAATGACCAGTCTCTTGTTTTGCAGATCTTCTTTCTTCGGCGGTTCGTCCGGGTTGAGTCCGAGATTTACCACGGCGGGCTTGGCCGGCTCAGGTGGAGGGGCAGCGGCCGTCGTCGGGGGGGTCGCCGTCGTGGGGGCTGCTGCTGGAGTCGCGGCTGCCGTGGATGGTCCTATGGGAATGTTCTCGGCTGCAAAGGTCACGATATCCTGAGGCACGTTGTCTTCGTAGATCTTGAATTCTTCCTTCTTCAGATCACCGACGAGGTTGCCCTTTCGGTCTCGCACCGTGACATCGACCACTACCAGGTCGGACTCAGCCTTGATGATATTCTGCGCATGCGGGATTTGCGCTTGTCGGGGCGTTCCAGGCAAAGCAAAGGCCACCAACAGGAACAAGGAGCATCCCAACCTAAGAAGCGTGAGCCTGCCTTGTGTTCTTTTTTTCTCTTTTTGTCGATTGGACATGGTTCGCGCCTCTAGAAGGAAACCCTCAAGTTAAACGTAATGGATCGCATCCCACGTACACTCGTCACCTGGCCGAAGTACTGCGAACCGACCGTCGCGTTCACAGCTCCCCAGTTGGGGTGATTGAGGAAGTTCGACGCGTTGCAGCTAAAATCAATCCTGCGCGCATTGTTTTCATCCAAACGGAAGCTCTTGCGCACAGATAGGTTAAACAAGTTAGTCCCCGGCCCGGTGATGGTATTGCGGCCGGCGTTGCCGTATTGCCCCGCGGGGATGGTGAAAGCCGTAGTATTGAAGAACTGAGTAACAGTGCGGTCGCCCCAAGCCAGGTTTACCGGAACCCCGGTCGAGTCTGCACGCACCGAATTGTAAAGCGCCGCGCTCGACCCGGTGGCAATGCTGTTGTAGCTCGCGGTTAGAGGCGTGCCGCTGGCAAGCTGATATGTGCCATTGAAGGTCCAACCGGAGATGAAATTCAGCGCCTTGGCGCTGGCGTTGGCGAAATACTTCCGGTTTTGGCCTATCGGCAGCTCGTAGCCGAAGGTGGTCTGGAAATTGTGCCGTTGGTCGAAGCTGCTCAGGGAGCGCTCGGCCGCGAGGTTCTGGTCGTTTTGCGCCACCTTCAACACAACACCGCCAATTCCGGACGCGTCGTCGATACTCTTCGACAGCGTGTACTGGTTGTTCATATTGAAACCATGGGAGAAGCGCCGACTGAGCGTAACCGTCATCGCGTGTAGAATCGAATTTGCGCCGTCGGTCTGATAGACGAAGCTGCCGACATTGGTGGGGTGGGCAGGAGCCCGCAGAATATCGAGGCCTGTCCCCTTGGAACCATTGTAGGCAACACCCAAAACATAGAGCCGCGAAATTTGAGCCTGGACATCGAGGTTCCACATCTGAACGTAGGCCGGTTTGTAGTTCGGATCAATGGCGTAGGTGTTGAGAATCGTCAAAGACGGATTTGTGGGGAAGCCATTCTGCAGGGTAAACGGATTAGATCGGTCGGTGGTCAGGTTTTGGCTCAGGGCAAACGGAGGCTGTCCGACAAGCTGGCCGATGATGGTCGAGTAAGCGGAGGCATTATAGAAAAGCCCGTACCCGGTACGGAACACAAACCTCGACTTCGCAGTCGGCTTCCAGGCAAGGCCGATGCGGGGACCCAAATTGTTCCTGTCCGCATTCACCAGCGACCTGGGAAAATACTG
>JBEKYG010000757.1:0-3161 GCA_049511215.1 Acidobacteriota bacterium
CACGGTGCTGCTTTTGTTGGGAGTCGGGAGACTTCTCGGTGACTGGCTCTCCGGGGCGATGGTCGCCCTTTCAATTTTCATGATTCTCTGCTTAAGTATAGCTATCGAATTGGTGGTCTGCTGATCCGCTGTCCGTGATCTTGGCGCGGCCGGGGAATGAGCGATTAGCCTGAATAAAAGCACTGATGCTTATCCGGTTGACTCCACCCGATGCAACACGTTGGTAACTGCGCCAAGCCCTAACGGAACCTGCCACAGAGGACACAGAGAACGCAGAGAGCCCGTCTTCATCATCCTCTGTGCCCTCTGTGCGCTCTGTGGCTTAAAACGGGTCATGTGGAGTTAACCGGATAAGCATTAAAGCACTTATATAACTGCGCATTCAGCGGTAGCATCGATATAGGCCCGCCGCGGTCCGGGAGCAATCGGATCCCTGATGCGGGATGCGATGGCAGGGCAGGTTCTTCCATACTGGCTTCCCATCAGCTGGAGGATTCGCTAATGTTCTGCAGCTACTGCGGTGCTCCCAATCCGGATGACGGACGTTTCTGCGCGGCCTGCGGCAGAGGACTCGCGGCCACACCCGCCTCTGTCGGCGCAAGGCCTCGTTCGACTCCCGCATCCCCCATGGGTCACAGTGCTCCTCTGGGAAGTGAAACGGAGCTGGGCCTGCAAATCGACTCCATGCTCATAAACCGATATCGAGTTCGGCGGGAACTGGGGATCGGCGGCATGGGCAGGGTTTATCTTGGCGAGGATGAGACCCTGGGGACCGTGGTGGCGATCAAGGTTTTGCGCGACCTGTTGAGCCGTGACCCCGGTTCCGTTCAGCGTTTGAAAAAAGAAGCAAAACTGGCCATGCAGTTGTCCCACCCTAACATCGTCCGCGTCCACGACTACCAGGAAGCTGAGATCATCAAATTCCTGGTCATGGAATATGTCGAAGGCGACACCCTGGCCCACCGGGTGGCGCGCGAAACCACATTGCCGGAGATAGAAGCGCGCAGGATTACGATTGCCATCTGCCACGGGCTGGAGCACGCCCATGAGAAGGGCATCATCCATAGAGACCTTAAGCCCGGCAACATCCTCCTCGGCAAGGATGGATCGATCAAGATCGCGGACTTCGGCATTGCGCGCGTATGCCGGGATTCAATGTCCCGGCTCACATCCCAACTCGACTCCGGTACAGTGACATATATGTCGCCCGAGCAGCTCATGGGCGAGAGCTCGGAGCGGAGTGACGTGTATTCCCTCGGAGTCATTCTTTACGAGCTGCTTTCCGGAGAAGTGCCGTTTCATTCGGGAGATATCCAGGCCCAGATACGCGAGAAGTACCCAAAACCGCTTGCCGGCGTCTCCGCCGAAATGAACGGTATCATCCTGAAGTGCCTGGTGAAATTGCCGGAGGGGAGATATGCCGGCGTTCGCGATTTGCGAGAGCTGCTCGAAGGCAATCGTGGCACCAGCCGCCCCGCAATGGATCATGGCCCGGCAGGGTCCGAGACTATATCCAAACCTCAATTGGATGAAAAAAGGCAGCGGCCTGAAGCAGTCGCGGCGCCTTCGCCACCTGCGGCTTCGCCCGCGGCAGGCAAGATCCCTACAGTCAGCGAGCCCGGCATCAAACGGGAATCTGGCGGCGCGCCCATGCAAAGGGTCAACCTGGTGGTGAGATCGGCTGTTCGCGGAGCTTTGGGATTTGGCATAGGCAGCGTGCCCCCGGCATTCTGCGCGATGCTGTATTTAAACGGTATCTGGAGGTCCCCGTTTGTTCTGTTGCTCGCCTTTGCCGCATTCGTCTCTTGGGGTGCTATCGGGGCGCGAATGATGAATCTGGACAGAAGGGGTATCCGAGGTTTCGCCATCGGGTTCCTGGTTTTGGGCGCAATCGCTGTGCCGACCATCGCAAATAGGATGGATCCGAATGCCTTGTTGACCCTGGTTGGTCTTGGCCTGCTGATAGCCGCGGCGATAGCTTCCGCCCTCATGCGCATGGGAAAGCTATTGGTATTTAAAGCCGCCCTGGCTTTTGGCGCCTTCCCGCTCTTCGTCATGTGGACATGGCCGCTGGTATTCACGGGACTCTCCCACGAGTTCTCATTTGTCGGCGCTGCCTTTCTTTCCGGGGCTTTTTCCGGATGCCTGTTCGGCATTGCCCTCGCGCTTTGGAGAAGTCAGGCGCCCAGTTGAAGGAGAAGACCGCGGCAAGGGCCTACCCTCCCGCAGCGGAGCGTTTCTTCGAGTCTTCGACGCCGAGGCGAAAGCCGGCTCAGAGACTCTAAGACCCAGAGGCGGCTGCCGGCTACCGCACTTTAAGAAAAAGCAATTATGGATGTACACAGGCTAGACAGGATTTTCAAGCCGAAGCGAATCGCAGTGATGGGCGTCACCATCAATCCCAACAGCGTCGGCGGCAAGGTTATCGGCAATCTCGTGGGCGGAGGCTTCACCGGCGTCGTCTATCCGGTAAACCCGCAACACGAAGCGGTGCTCGGCATTCATTGCTTCCCCGACCTCAAGAGCTTACCCAAGACTCCCGACCTGGCGGTGATTTGCACGCCGCCCGAACAGGTTCCGCTGCTCGTGCGCGAGTGCGGGGAGGCCGGAATTCTCGGCCTGATCATCATGTCTTCCGGTTTCAGGGAAACCGGCGATGCCGGAATGGCACTCGAAAAGCAGATCCAATCCGAAGCCGCGCGCTTCGACGGCATGCGCATCCTCGGACCTAATTGTCTCGGATTTATCGTGCCCGGTTCGAGGCTGAACGTGAGTTTCGCCTCCGGAATGCCCAGGCCAGGAAACATCGCCTTCATCTCGCAATCCGGAGCGCTCTGCACCTCGGTGCTGGATTGGGCCATCGAGGGCAAGATCGGTTTTTCCTACTTTGTTTCGATCGGCAACACTCTGGATGTGGGGTTCGGTGACTTGATCGATTACCTCGGCGAGGATGAGACCACCAAGTCCATCATTCTCTATGTGGAGTCCATCGGCCAGGCGCGCGCGTTCATGACGGCTGCGCGCGCCTTTGCCCGGACGAAGCCTATCATCGCGTACAAGGCCGGGCGTTTCCCCGAATCGGCCGCGGCGGCAGCATCACACACCGGCGCCATGGCTTCGGAAGACGCGGTCTACGACGCAGCCTTCCAGCGTGCCGGACT
>JBEKYG010000758.1:0-3160 GCA_049511215.1 Acidobacteriota bacterium
AAGGACGCGCTCTGCCGACTGAGCTACGTGGGCTGAAACTCTGGAGCGGGAGACGGGACTCGAACCCGCGACCAATAGCTTGGAAGGCTATGACTCTGCCAACTGAGTTACTCCCGCTCTCTCAATAGAGTTGCTGGTGGACAGGGGAGGATTCGAACCTCCGTAGACCCGAAGGTCGCTGGGTTTACAGCCCAGTGCCATTAACCGCTCGACCACCTGTCCCAAACCTTGCAGATACGGGATTCCTGGATCCGCCCTCGACTCCAGGAGTAGATCTGAGAACCGCGGAGGAAACCACACTCGGCTCAGTTCCCCGGCCGCCTGGATCACTAAGCCCAAACAGTCGCCTCTAACAACCTCGTCCCACCCGCGTCTGGGTTCACAAATCCTATTCCCGCTACCTCGCTATAGCAGAAATACCGTCCCCGCACTCCTCAAATGGAGCTGGCGAGAGGATTTGAACCCCCGACCCGCTGATTACAAATCAGCTGCTCTACCGACTGAGCTACGCCAGCGCTGACAAAGCTATTAGTCTAACACTGTCTGAAAGTGTCTGCAACCCAAAAAAGACACCGCTTCCCACTGCGGGCCGCGCCAAGTCAAACATATAATACCCATTTACGAGGGCCTGTCACGGCAAATTTTTCAGTCCCCCATTTTATTTGGGCAACACGCGCATGCGGCCCAAAATGCGGTAAAGAGGGGGGCTCCTTGATCCTCGACGTGCTCGAGCACCTCCAGCGCGATCACGAGGTCCACGGCCGGCAGCCGGATGGGCGGAGAAGTGGCGTCTCCCTGGATAAACTCCTGGTTGTCCGCAGGATGGGTTTGGCGCGCGTACCGAACGCTGGCAGCATCGAGATCCATTGCCCAGACACGGCGCGCCGTCCTGGCAATGAGCGCGGCCCTGCCCCGGAACAAAGCATTCCCCCGTGAACCCTGGGGAGTTCATTGATTCGCCCTCTCGCGTGCCAGCCGCGCCTCGGCCAGGGCCAGCCAGTCAGCAACCAGGTCGCCTTGGGGTCCGCCCGAAACGTGTATCTCTAAATATACCTCGCGCGCCTTAGGGAGATCGAGTGAAACCGCTACCGGAATCCAATCGCGATCCTCTGCTTTTCGTCCTGCATCGAAGTAGCGGGAATAGACCGGTCTCGGAATGCCGGCGCTTACCAAGAAAACGTCCATTTGCATACCATCGCCGATATTAAACACGGGTGCCGCCAGAAAGCTCAAAGTGAGTCTGTCCGAGAGTCCGGAGAGTCCCGCCCGAACTGTGACTGGAGCGATGAGCACCGTTGCATCTTCGCGTCTGCCCCTGCGCTGGACTTGAACATGACGTTTGAGAGAGTCGCCGTTTTCAGGAGCGCTGAGGCGATCTGCCAAGTCCATGGCGACCTGATCCGATTGAGCTGCGTGGGACATAGGTAAGTAGCCGCTCAAGAAAATCCGGCCGCACAGGGCGCACAAACCAACGAAAAAGACCATCCTCGCTTTCATCGACTTGCCTCTTTACTTAAATTCGAGATTCGAGATTCGAGATTCGAGATTTTAGAATTTCGAATTTCGAATCTCGAATTCTTTTGCCGTCACTCAGGCATTATGAATGCTTCTGCAAACGCTCCCGTGATATCGCTTGCGCCCCGCACACGGTAGTGGAATTCGAGAGTCTCTCCACCCGCCGCGCTTGCAGGCAGTCGAAGCCGCACGGGTTGCCACTCGAGATCTTCCTTATGCACTCCCGGCATCAGAGTCTTCTCGAACCGGGACAGGATCTTGCCTTGGGCGTCGATGTACTGAATCTCAAAGTCGAAAGCGCTGTCGCCGACGGCCGCGGCTTCGTCCAAGATGCCAATCTTCAGGGTCAAGTCCATTGTTCGGCGCATCGTCCACGGATAGACAATTGTGGTACCTGGCTTGGTCAAGATGGCCAGAGCGCGTTCTCCGCGCCCGACATAGCCGGGCCAAGGCATTACTTCGGACGAGCATTGGACCCGCGCAAATGGAAGTCTCTCGACCATAAAATTGACCTGCCGTATTTCCAGGGTCTCCAGGCTCTTCTCTGAGAGGGAGAACGGAATCAACCCCCAGCCGGTGGAATAGAAACCTGCAGGTGTGTGCCAATCCATGGTTCTGAAGGGCGTCTTCAGATCAAACGAGAGGCGCGCGATCGGCCGGGTCGAGGTCATGGAGTCGAGATCCGCGGGCAGATCGTAGGGCAGGGCAAGCGTTGGTTTCACTATGAGGCTGCCTCCATGCACGGATGACTCATCCGCCGGCAGCGGCTTCGCTCCGATCCTATCGAAATAATAGCGAAACCCCCATTCACCGGTAGCATAGGCGTCAAGACCCGAGGAAATGCGCGAAAATGCGGCCGCCGCCCGAGGGTAAATGCGGGCGAATTCGAAATCCGCCTGAGCCAGAAACAGCCCCCATGCCAGCGATAGCACCAAGCTGCCGCTCGCAACCATCGCGGAGTTCAGGAGCGGATGCCGGTCGACTCGATATTCCGAGACCTCGGCGACCTCCAGCCCACGGAAGAAAAAGATCAACACCGGCGGAACGAGCGGCAAGATATAGCGCGCCGATCCCTCAGTAAAGAGGATGAGGCAATACACCGCGACGCCGACATACCAGAGCGAGATGAACTGCGCTTCCACGCGGCCCAGTCCAAGAACCTCGCTGGTTCCTCGCCGAAAAGCATGGCTGAACAGGGTCAACATGCGCACCGTTATGAATATCCCGGTTGTCAGGCCAAGGACAAAGATGGCCTTGTCAACGAGGCGATAGTCGGGAACTTTCGCCTGGGCGACATAAATCGACGCCAGCAGGGCAATAGCGAACAGCCGTCCTCTCATCCCGCGCGCTAAAACGTAAAGGATGAAGAGCGGAAATACGATCAGCCAGCCCTGATATTCGAGCACCGCCAGCGCCTTCGTGCTGAGCACGCGCAGGGTTTCCGCGTTGCGCGATTGGATATACCCAAGGGTGTCCCAGAGAATAAATCTGCCGTAGTGCCTGGAGCTCATGCCCAGCCACGCGCCCATGACGGTTATGGGCAGAAGCAACGAAATCCACCCGGACGCCTTCCCTTGCTTGCGGATGTGGTAGAACCCAAGCAGCGGTGCGAGGGCAACACTCTGGTAGCTTGTGAACATCGCGG
>JBEKYG010000759.1:0-3157 GCA_049511215.1 Acidobacteriota bacterium
CGGAAAACCCTGAGCGTTGGGACAAGTACTTTGCGGAAGCCCGAAATGCCGCCGTGCTTGCAATGAACGGCGGCGGCAGTGCGAACCTGTTCAGCGCGTCCTCGCTCGCCGAGTACATTTTCGACCTCACCTGCGAAATGATGGAGCAGCACCGGCGCAAGATCTCGACGCCCGGGGAGGTGATCCCGTTTCCAAGGAAGCGTGGCAAATGAGACGTTCAACCCTGTTTTGCCGGTCGACGGCGGATTTCAGCAAGGACCGGATCTACCGATACACGCTCACGCGGCAGTGGGGAGAGACCGGGCGAACTGTGAATTTTGTCATGCTGAATCCAAGCACCGCGGATGAATATGCAAACGACCCGACCGTTGAGCGCTGCCAGAGGCGGACGGCCGAGTGGGGGTATGATCGCCTGGTCGTCACAAATCTCTTTGCGTTGAGATCAACCGACCCGCGCGCCCTCCGGGTCACCGATGATCCTGTCGGACCGCGAAATGATGAGTTCCTGGTCAGCTGTGCGTTTGACGCGGATCTAATCATCTGTGCCTGGGGTAATCACGGTGCCCAGGCCGGCAGGTCGAGTTTTGTAGCCTCAATGCTACAGCACCTGGGAAAGCCACTGCACGTTTTGAGGCTGGCCAAAAGCGGCGAGCCCTGTCACCCGCTGTACCTGCCGTACAGCGCAGAACCGAGTGAATGGACGCAACATCAAAACTAACGTAAGGGAGAAGTATGGCAACGAATGCATTGGATCATGACCGATTGTTAAAACTTCCGTTGGAAACTGTTCCGGCGCTCATGGCGCAGATAGCAGCCGCGCAGTCTGCGTTGGCGGCCAGACTTCTGAGCGCGGAAAAGAAAACAGAACCCGAAGACGAGTTGTTGGATGTTGAGGAAGCCGCGCAGATGCTTGGTGTAAAAAAGGACTGGATCTACAGCAGAACTCGCACGCTCCCTTTCATTGTCAGGCTCGGACGCAAGCTTCGCTACTCGAAACGCGGGATCGAGAAGTACATCAAGGCCCAAATCGCCGGAGGGGAGTGACCGTGAAAGTCATCAAAGTCGGTGAGCGAGGCGACGGCCTCATATACCAGCGGCCAGGAACGCGGTTCTGGTGGTGTGCGTACATGCTGCATGGCGAACAGCAGCGCGAATCGACGCATGAGGCTGAAGAGAACAAGGCGAAGAAGTATCTGCGCGACCGACTCAAACAGGTGCACGCTGACGAAATCGGCGCCCGGAAGTTTGTAGGGCCTATTGCCGAGAAGGTTTCTGTCAATCAGTTGCTCGACGACCTTGAGGCTAACTACCGAATCCGGGACAAGTTCAGACCGCAGGTAGAGTCTCGTTTCAAGATAATCCGCGCAAGCATTGGAAAGCTCCCGGCAAAGAGCCTTACTGAAACGGAAATCGACAAGTGGATCCAGCGGCTCAAGCACACGTGCAACCGACTTAATCGCATCCCGGAAATGGACCGGCCGCTGCATCAATGCAATGAGCAGTGCAAGATACTCGCGCCGGCCACGATCAACCACTACACGCAACTTCTCGGACAGGCTTTGAAATATGGCCTCAGGAAGATCGGAGAGGTCCCGAAGGTCACAAAGCTGAAAGTGGACAACGCACGGCAAGGTTTCTTTGAGTATGGCGAGTTCCTTGATGTGCTCCAGTTTCTGCCCGAAGACCTCAGGGACTATACGCATTTCGACTACCTCTGCGGCTGGCGCAAAGGCGAGGTCAGCAATCTTCAATGGACGATGATCGACTATGAGGCCAAGTTACTGAAGCTGCCCGGCCAATTTTCCAAGAACGGCAAGCCGAGGAAGATACCGCTACAGGGTGAACTGTGGGAAATCATCAAACGGCGGTGGCAGCAGCGCAAGCTCCAGATGCCGAGTGGAGAAACGTTCCTTGTCCCATACGTCTTTTATCGGAAGCACGGCCGTGGCATTCCGGGTTCGTGGTACAAGATCGGAGAGTTCAGAAAAACATGGAAGCGTGCCTGCAAGGCCGCGAATATTCCCGACAAGATCTTCCACGATTTCAGGCGGACCGCAGCGCGGAACCTGGTGCGTGCCGGCGTCAGCGAGAAGGTAGCAATGCTGATCACCGGGCATCGGTCTCGCTCGGTTTTTGAACGGTACAACATCACATCCGACGAAGACCTGATCGACGCCGTCGAGAAGGTTGATACGCACGTGGCGAAACTGGCTGCGAAGGATGCGAAGCGGCGAGAAGAGGCCGCCAAATTCCTGGGCGTGACTTCTGAATCTTATTCTCCGATCGTCAAATAAGATGGATTCTCATCCATTCTTATTTTACAATTGTCTGGATTTGTGAAATAAAGTTCTGGCGTCCATGTTGCCCAAGAATAAAATAAGCGATTCCGGAATCGATTCTTATTATGAGATCTGGCGTCTTTATAAAACAAGCTAGCGGCTACCAAGCCTTTGTACCGAAGCCACTGCCTCCGGATCCACCGGTTCAGATTGACTCAGAGCTGGTGCATCTCCTGTCTGAAGCTGACCGTGCTCTGGGCCGTCTGGATGGGATCACCTCGATACTCCCAAATCCTGATCTGTTCGTTGGCATGTACGTTCGGCAGGAGGCTGTTCTCAGTTCGCAGATCGAGGGCACCCAGAGCACACTGGAGGATGTTCTTCAGTTTGAGATAGACGAAAGTGGCGATGCCGTGCCGAAGGATGTCTCGGAGGTCGTCAACTACGTTCGGGCCATGAACTACGGATTAGACCGCCTCGACAAGTTGCCGCTCAGTCTCCGTTTGATCCGTGAGATTCATGCCGAATTGCTTCGTGGCGCTCGAGGGAGTACCCGGCAGCCCGGTGAGTTTCGCAAGACCCAAAATTGGATTGGACCTGCGGGCTGCACTTTGATGACCGCCGCCTTTGTCCCGCCCCCGGTTCCGGAAATGCGGGAGGCGCTCGGGGATCTGGAGAAATTTTTGCATTTTGAAGGCAAAATGCCGGCGCTAATCCACTGCGGACTTGCTCATGCCCAATTTGAAACCATTCACCCCTTTCTCGATGGCAACGGCAGAGTGGGGCGGCTGCTGATTACGTTCCTCCTTTGCCAACGACACATTCTGTCTCGCCCGTTGCTTTACCTGAGCCTGTACTTGAAACGGCATCGCTCGCAG
>JBEKYG010000760.1:0-3153 GCA_049511215.1 Acidobacteriota bacterium
ATAACCCGCCGCAAGAAAAACAAAATCGGGCTACTTGGAAAGAAAAATCCAGTCTTATGATTTTACCAGGTGGCTCACTTTATCTGAGCAGGGGTGGTTCAATTTAACTGAGCGCTATAGGAAGGCAAGCTGACGACCCGGAAGTGGCAGGACCAGAGCGGCAGCAACCGCTACACAACCGAGGTGGTTTGCAATAAGATGGTCATGCTCTGCGGAAAGCGCGACGGTGAAGGACAGGAAGCCCCCGCTGAGGCATCGGAAGCGGAAGAGCCAGCCGGGACTTCGGAGGCAGCAGGCATTGACGATTCAGAAATTCCGTTTTGATCCCCGCAATATGAGTTGACACAGTCTGAACAATGCATTATATTGCGTTGACAATGGAGGATGTGTCAACATGGTACGTCATGTCGAGATGTTGAGGCCGCCGCTGGAGAAGGAAGATCTGCCTCGGCGCAAATGCCCGGTTTGCGGCAAGGAGTTCACCCCCAACCGGAAATGGCAGGCCTTCGACACCAAACCGTGCCAGCAGAAGTACTACGCCGCCACGCACCCGAGGGTCTCTGTTGAGCGCCTGAGGGGTGGCTCTAAAAAGAAGTAGAACGGCGGGCTTTCAGTATGGGCCCGCCCCCTATCTTCCATACTGCCTGCTATCCTCTTGGCAGCGTTAGCTGATCAGCCAACGAAGCCCCTTTCTGAACGAAGCGAGAGACATCAAGTCACGTGTCAGTATGGTGCCGGCGCGGGTTTCATGCGATTAGTTGCCTTTGGTTTGTTACCTTATACAGTTTGGGACGCGGTCAGGGTATTGTGATGGGTTTTCGAAGCAATTCTGGATGGATATGGTGACTGAAAGTGATTGACCCACAATGGCTTATAAGTAGTGCCGGTCGGCGGGTTTTAACCGCCGGCACACGGATTTTCAGGTCTGGAATACGGCTCCGTAAGCCATAGATAAATAAGCACAAGCCGCATCCCATGCGGGCGAGAAGTTGGACTGAGTCGGTTGCACTCGGTTGCGAGTAAGTTGTCGCGGGCACAGCTCGGGACACAGCCA
The DNA here is from genome assembly GCA_049511215.1 of Acidobacteriota bacterium. Lineage (GTDB taxonomy): Bacteria > Acidobacteriota > UBA6911 > UBA6911 > UBA6911 > JAFNAG01. The sequence goes on from JBEKYG010000760.1 coordinate 1,055, forward strand.
AGGTGACCCCATGAACGGGGCACCCAACACCAGCACTGCGAGATTTGCGGTCGGGGGACGCGTTACGAGCGCGCCTCGACTCTACCGCAAGGCGTCCTCGTCCTTTTTCAACCCTCAGCATCTCACTGCCCCACGTAGCGGTCGGGAACGCCAGAACACAAGAGAATCGTATCAACAAAGGTGCAGGAACGAATCCACAACAGCAGGTCCGGGAGGTTGGCTGCGAGGTAATCAGCCATTTTGACGATCTCAAAACCCTAGGTCGTCTTTTTGTGGTTGTGGAGGCTTCGTTATGGCGGAGCGGTTGCGGGTGATCTTTGGGGGGTCCTCCTGGATTTTGAGATTTCCTACTGTAAACAATAGCGACTACTGGATCCTTGGCTTCATTCATGATGACGGTGTTGTGCTGGCTCTGGTGCCATCTCGGTTTCGGGAATTTCGCTGGGAACGGGACGGGAACCGATTGACGCTTTTGGTCTTGAAGCTTATAGTGGCTTGTTGCCGTGGGATAAGCTCGCCGCTCGTTGATTGGCGGTTGGCTTATTGATCGGGCGACGGTACTCGGGTATCCGAGAATCCCCTGTTGGAGCTATTGTTTATCAGTTGTTGACGCAAGCATGAGCGAGTAAGGAATCGTGGAGATGAGCTATCGGGTCTCGGGGCATGAATCGTTTCCCTTCCGTTATCCGTGGTTGCCGAAGGCCGTCCGGTTCCTTGCCAAGGACTCAAGGTTTTTCACCGATGAAGACAATGCCATGGTTGAGCTGGGCGTTGGCAAGAACATGGTGCGCGCGATCAGGTTCTGGTCACTCGCCGCAGGAATGGCGTCGTCATTGGCGAAAAATGGAGGCCATGAGGTTACGCCGTTGGGACGATCATTATTAGGACCTGATGGGGAGGATCAGTATCTTGAGGACATTCGTACGTTGTGGCTCATTCATTGGTTATTGTCGACCAATCATGATGCTCCCTTGTTGGCCTGGGATTTCTTGCTCAACCGTTGGCATGAGCCCGACCTTGTTCCGAGCGCTTGCCTGAAGGCGTTGCAGCGTGAGGCTGGGAAACAGGATGATGCTCTCTCTCTGGTGACGTTGGAACAGCATTTCAATACGTTTTTGCACACATATGTTCCCACACGTGGGCGGAAGGGTGAGGTTCTTGAGGATAACCTTGACTGTCCTTTGGTGGAATTGGAACTCATCCGCCGGGTTGGTGAGCGAGAATTAGACCGATCGTCTGGCAAGCACGAAATTATTTATGCGTTTGATCGCGAGGAAAAGCCGGCGATCACCCCCGGACTGTTCGCCTATTGTCTCTCCCTTTTTTGGGAGCAGCGCCACCAAACCGAGGCTACGCTCCCGCTCAGTGAGGTTGCTCACGGACACAGTAGCCCGGGACGAGTGTTTCAGCTCCCAGAGGAAGATATCCGCACCCGTCTGGAATCACTGGAGCGGACGACAGAAGGATTGTTCACATATACCGAGTCCACACAGGTACCCCTGGTGAAGAGGAATGCTCGTCCTGACCCAACGAGGTTGCTCGAACAGGTATATTCGGGGGGAACGCAGTGAATCCCGAAAAGCGCGTTGCTGACCTATTCAATATTTCGAACCGGTTCTTGCGCTCCATCAATCTTGAGCGTGATTTCCAAGACCCGAGTGCCCTCTCCAGTTACATACTTACCGAGTTTGCTAAGCAGTGTTTCGACCGTTTAAAAATCGGTTTGGCGCCCCAATCAGGACAACGGGCATGGCGCATTACCGGGGATTATGGCTCTGGCAAGTCGAGCTTGGCGTTGGTGCTCGCACATTGGTTCAACGGTCAGCGTGCGGTCCATCGCGGAACCATCGATTTTCGACAGTTTGGAGTCCCCCCGCAGCACTTTGCGCCTTTACTCGTGACGTGTTCTCGCCAACCACTGGGTCGCTCTATCATCAAAGCGCTCCATCAGATCATGACCACGCTATATCGGCGCGGCACGACATTGAAATTAGCAAACGACCTGCAACAAGTTAGTAACGGAGAGCATGATCCAACTGATGATCAGGTGCTTGAGAGTATCTTGCAGGTCAATGCTCGGCTCATCCGCGATGGGAAGG
>JBEKYG010000761.1:0-3129 GCA_049511215.1 Acidobacteriota bacterium
ACCGCCACCTCATCCGCAACCTCCTGTCAGGATTATCGAAATCCGTATGCCGCCCTGCCGGCGGTGCCGGATCGAGAGGGGAACGGATGGCCTCTCTGCGCAGGCGATGCGATAGCCAGCTGGAGAAGCGATGGCTGGACCTTGTGGACGACTTAATGCTTCGCCCGCCGAGCGATGCCCAGTATCTGATCGAGTCGTGCTCGACGAAGCCGGACTTCTATTACAGCGAGCACAACGCCGCCATCTACATCGACGGCCCGCCCCACGATGCGCCGGACCAGATCCGCGACGACGAAGACATTACCCGACGCCTGATGGAAATGGGTTACATCGTCATCCGTTTCCACCACAAGGCGGATTGGAGCGAGATCTTCCGGCGCCACCCGGATATATTCGGAACGTCAGCAGAAGCACAGCCGCGGGAGCAAGAACTCGCCGTGGTCACATTGCACTTTGCGAAACCTGCGGGGAACTCATTCAGCCAGTTCGAGAGAGAGCAATGCCGAAGAGAGGGCGATGCTGCGCTCATTTCCCTTCTTGGGACGCTTGCCTTGCCACCTGGGGTGGAGTTAGCCCTCCGATTTGTCGGCGATGGATCATCCACGTATTGGTACGAAGTTCTCGTTATCGCATTGGGCATCTCCGCTGGGGCACCGTACGTTCTCCACCAACTTGGCGAAGGTCTTGAAGTAGCTGGTAATCTCACCTCACGGCTTCCAGCTTTGATGGCGGAAACCGGCGCATGGCTAAAATCGGTGGCATGGAGGCTGACACCCAAGAACCCGAACGACTCTATTTCCCATAGACCCGGCTGCTTCGGGCAGAGTGATGAATTAGATCGACGTTACAAACGCTGCCGGGATTGTGGAATCCTGGACGATTGCCAGAGAGCAATTGCAGCGGCAGGTAATGTATGACCACTGCCACCCTGTCCAAACCAGGCACTCTGATTCATGCCCGCGGACGCGAGTGGGTAGTGCTGCCGGAATCCCATGATGACCTATTGATGGCACGCCCGGTGGGCGGGCTCGACGAGGAGATCACCGGCATTCTGCCTGCGGTGGAACCGGTCCAATCCGCCTCATTCCCGCTGCCCACGCGAGACGATATCGGTGATTTCCGCTCCGGCCAGCTGTTACGCGATGCCGCGCGTCTTTCCACCCGTGCAGCTGCCGGCCCTTTCCGGAGCTTCGGTCGTATCGCCGCCGAGCCGCGCCCCTACCAGCTTGTGCCGCTGATGATGGCACTCAAACTCGATCCCGTGCGCCTTTTGATTGCCGATGACGTGGGCATCGGCAAGACGATCGAGGCAGCGGTTGTGGCCCGGGAACTCCTTGACCGCGGCGAAATCCGCCGCTTGGCTGTGTTATGCCCGCCGCATCTCGCCGAGCAATGGCAGCGCGAACTGGATGAAAAGTTTCACATCGAGGCCGAGCTGGTTCTGAGCAGCACCATCCAGCGCCTGGAGCGCGATCTGCCGGTAGGAGTGTCGGTCTTTGATCGCCACAGTTTCACCATCGTCTCGACCGACTTCATTAAATCCACTCGGCGGGCTGAGGACTTTATTCTCAAGTGCCCGGAGTTCGTGATCGTGGACGAAGCCCATGGCTGCACGCTGGCCGGCGGCGTAGGCCGTGGACGCCAGCAGCGCTTCGAACTCCTCCGCCGGATTGCAGAAGACAACTCACGGCACCTGCTGCTCGTCACCGCAACCCCACACAGCGGCAATGAGGACGCGTTCCGTTCCCTGTTAAGCTTGCTCGACCCGGAGTTCGCCAATCTCCCAATGGATCTCGACCGGGCGGAGCGGGCAGGGATTCGCCGCAAGCTTGCCCGGCACCTTGTTCAGCGCCGGCGCGGGGATATTCGCCACTACCTGGAAACGGACACCGCTTTCCCAGAGCGCAAGGACAAAGAGGCCACCTACACCTTCAGTAAGGACTACCGCGCGCTCTTCGATGACATTCTCGCTTTCGCCCGCGATTTCGTATCGGAAAGCGCCGCCGGCGAGCGCCATCGCCGCGTGCGCTATTGGTCGGCGCTGGCTCTGCTCCGCTGCGTCTCCTCCAGCCCGGCCGCTGCCGCCGCCACATTGCGCAGCCGCGCTGCCGTGGATCAGGCTGCCGATGAAGAAGTGGATGAGGTGGGCCGGCGCACGGTGCTCGACCAGGGCGACGCTGACGATACCATCGCTCTCGATTTCAGCCCCGGTTCCAATACCGAGAACGGCGCCGAAAATACCCGGCGCAAGCTGCTGGAGTTTGCGCGCCGGGCGGAAGCCCAGCCAGGCGAGGCGGACAACAAACTGCAGGGCGCCATCCGCGAGATCAAAGGACTGCTGAAAGACTCTTTCCGGCCCGTTGTTTTCTGCCGCTTCGTGGACACCGCCGAATACGTGGCACGCCAGCTGCGCGATGAGCTTCCAGCTAAGGTAAGAGTCGAGTCGGTCACTGGGCTACTGCCCCCAGCCGAACGCGAAGCACGCATCGCGGCGCTAGTGGCCGAACCGGGCCAGTACGTGCTTGTCTGCACCGACTGCCTTGCAGAAGGCATAAACCTTCAGCAACATTTTAACTCCGTCCTTCACTACGATCTGGCGTGGAATCCCACGCGGCACGAACAGCGTGAGGGCCGGGTGGACCGCTTCGGCCAGGAAAAGACCGAGGTGCGCGTGGTGACCTATTACGGCACGGATAATCCCATCGACGGCGTGATCCTGGATGTTCTTATCCGCAAACACAAGAAGATTAAGAGCGATTTGGGTGTTACCGTCGCCGTGCCCGGATCCAGCGAACAGATCGCCGAGGCGTTGTTCGAGGGCGCACTGTTTCGTGAGAAGACAAGTGCGGGCGCGCGGCAGCTGGCGCTCGACTTCATCGACAACCTCGAGCCGAAAAAGCGAGCCATCCACGCTGAATGGGAAAATGCCCGCGACCGCGAAAAGGCCAGCCGCTCACGGTTCGCCCAGCACACGCTCAGCCCGGAAGCCGTCGCAGCCGAACTGCAGAGCGTGCGCACCGCCATCGGCCGCAGTGAGGATGTCGCCCGGTTCCTGCACGCCGCGTTGCAGGCGGCGAATGTGCCGGTGCAGACCAAGGGCAAATCCGTGATCCTGCAACTCAGCAACGA
>JBEKYG010000762.1:0-3127 GCA_049511215.1 Acidobacteriota bacterium
CGTGATGACGGAGGGCCCGGAGTTCCCGGCGGGCGTCGGAAAGAATCTACCTCCGGGGGACAACAGCGACTCGTGGACCGCCCTGGACTTGGTTATCACTCGGAAGGTCACTTCCAAATTGAGCCTCGGCTTGGGCTTTGACTACGTCGAGACTCCGCACATTCCCGGCTTAACGGGTGGTGCCAAGCAGTGGGGCGGTGCGGCTGGCTACGTCAGCTACGCGTTTGATCCGCGCTTCACACTGAACACCCGGCTGGAGTGGTATAAAGACGCCGCCAATGGCTTCTCCACCGGTGCGCCCGTCAGCGCCGGCTATTACGAGGCCACCGTGGGCGTGGCCATCAAGCCGTTCCTCAAAAACAATATCCTCTCGCACTTGCTGTTCCGACCGGAAGTTCGCCACGACCACTCTGACCGCTCGGTCTTCGGCAACGGCGACCACAACCAGTCGACATTCGGCGTGGGCGCCCTCTTCACCTTCTAGTAGAATGATTCCATAATAGAGTTACTGTATTGCGCCCATTGGGCTATGCTCTCCTTCGACGACTTTCGTTGGAGGAAGCCATGCCATTCCAGCGCACCAAACCCAGATTGATCCTGATGGACGACGTGGCGGAGCGATTGCGGACTCTCGGCAGTTCGCGCATCGAGCCGATTCACCGCGTCGAGAGAGCCCGGATGCTTCTTGCCTATGCCGAAGGGGGGTCGGTTGCAGCGATTGCCCGTAGGTTCCACACCAATCGGATGAAGGTCGACCGCTGCGTGAACCGAGCCCTCCAACTCGGTGCGGAAGCCTCGATGGAAGATCTGCCCGGCCGTGGCAAGCCGCCGAAGATAACGACGGAAGCCCGTGCGTGGGTGCTGTCGTTGGCATGCGAGAAGCCCAAGCAGTTCGGTTACTCGTACGAGTTGTGGACCACCCGCCTGCTGTCTTCTCACATTCGGAAGCACTGCGAGAAGGTCGGCCACCCGTCGCTTTCGCGGATCTCTCGTGGAACCGTTTCGAAGATCCTCACCAAAAGCCAGGTCCGTCCGCACAAGATCTCGTATTACCTCGAGCGCCGGGATCCGGAGTTTGAGGAGAAGATGGCCCAGGTTCTCTGCGTCTACAGGGAAGTCGAATTGCTGCGGAAGGCAGGCGATGACCCGGCATCGCTCATCGCCGTCCTCTCTTACGACGAGAAGCCTGGGATCCAGGCCATAGCGAACACGGCTCCCGACTTGCCGCCGGTGCCGGGAAAACACCCCTGCATTTCGCGCGATCACGAGTATGTTCGCCACGGTACGGTGGCGTTGATGGCCGGAATCGATCTCCTCAGCGGCAAGGTTCATGGAATCGTCGTTGACCGCCAGCGCAGCCGCGAGTTCGTTTCCTTCCTGCGGGGACTGGATGCCAACTACCCGCCCACGGCCCGTCTCAGGCTGGTCTTGGACAATCATTCGGCTCACATCTCGAAGGAAACGCGCGCCTATCTGGCAACCGTTCCGAATCGCTTCGAGTTCATCTTCACGCCCAAGCACGGTTCCTGGTTGAACCTGATCGAATCCTTCTTCGGCAAGATGGCCCGGACCATGCTCTGGGGTATCCGGGTTTCCTCGAAGACTGAACTGAAGGAGCGGATCATGCAATACCTGGATGAAGTCAACGCGTCACCGGTCACCTACCACTGGAAATACAAGATGGAGCCCGTTTCGCTGCTATGACTCTATTGTAACGTATTCATGGAATCATTCTACTAGGAGAAGCGTGGCTTTTCGCAAGTTAACCGGCCAATCTGCCTTCGAAATCGAGGATTCTGCAAAACTGTAAGTCTTTTGCATTCAGTTGAGCCTTTTTCCTTCAGAAGCGTTTGGGGCCATATTGGCCGGTCAATCGCATGATAGTTGTCCACCGAGGTGCTGGCCTGCGTATTACTTTGGCAGACAGAGCAGGCGTCAAACCAGTTGGACCAAAAACAAGCTCACCCAAAATGCCGGTCAGCGGGGCGACAGTGAGAGCAGGTCCGCATCGGCAATCGAATCCCGTCGCATGAAGAGGAAAACCATCGCTATTCTGTTCAGCACAACAACAGCGTGATCAACGCAAGCTCAGGCGATCTCTTTGGCCAGTTCCAATAGATGCGCCAATCACCGAAACAGAGAACGATTAGTGTGCGCGAGAAGGGGCAGAATCAGACCCGCGTGCTCATGTGTTTTTCGGCCTCTGCCAGTTGTAAGGCAAGGAGGATTGCGACGTCGGAAAGTGTGCGGCGTGTTTCTGCGTCCGCGGGCCTGCCGTCTCCCCAAAGGTCCAACCAGCCGAATTGGCGGCTCCCAACGGCGAGAGCCAGCCGCGCCCCTTCCTTTGGAAACGGAAGGTCTCGCGGCGAGAGGTCACTCCCCTGTATTTGCCGAGGAAGCAGCCATCGAGGCGAGAGGACCTGCACAGGCACGCGCGGGACTGCTTCCCCTTGCTCGAAGGCGGCCAGCACGGAGTCACGCTCGTCGCGGACGGCTGCGGCTGCGAGAGGACAAGCGACGCGGGCGGCGTCGAGGATCTTGCCGAGCCGTGACTGGAGCTGATCAGAACTTTCCAGTCCCGTGATGGCCGCGTGGAGCAGATCGAGCTGCCGCCGGGCGGAGCTTATCTGGGCCACCCTCTCTCCACGTTGCGAGCCTAGCGTCGCGGCGACAAGGCCGCACAGGCCGAGTCCTAAGAATGCGATGATATCGTGCTTGTCCGCGATCGTAAGCCGCAGATACGGCTGCGTGAGGAAAAAATCGAGGCTCGCGGCAGAGCTCAAAGCCGTCGCCACCGCGGCTCGGTGTCCCCCGTATTCGGCAATCAGTATCGTCAGGACTATGAAAACGAAGGTGAAATTAGAGGCCGAGGTGAAGCCCCGCAGCGGCACGAGTGCCATTCCCAGCAGAATTGCTGCGAGCGGCCCGGCGCCCAGAAAGAACATGCTCTCGGTTTTCTGCTGCATATTGCCGCCTGCTATTGCAAAAGCCGACCTGCGGTTCGCGCGCATGCGGCCCGAAACGCCGCCGGACTATGAGTTTTTTAGCACACATCGACTCGCGGGTCGTCCACATGAATCAGGTTTACGTGCGGTAAGACACGAGTCATGTGGGTGCCGGTCTCCAG
>JBEKYG010000763.1:0-3126 GCA_049511215.1 Acidobacteriota bacterium
CAGGAGCATTGCAGAAGCTGTCCGGGTCGCCCAACGGGCGGATGCAGTGGTTCTGGCAATCGGCGGCAATGAGCAGACCTCGCGCGAAGCCTGGGGATTGAATCACTTGGGAGATCGCGCTTCACTCGATCTGGTTGGCCTGCAGGATGAATTGGTTGACGCCATCGTGGCCACCGGGAAACCGGTAATCGCTTTTCTCTTTAATGGCCGGCCTATTTCCATCCGCAACCTGATTGAGAAGGTGCCGGTGATTTTCGAATGCTGGTATCTTGGCCAGGAGACGGGCGCCGCAGTGGCGGCGGTGCTTTTCGGGGATGCGAATCCCGGCGGTAAACTGCCGATTACAGTGCCCCGTTCTGTCGGCCACATCCCTGTCTATTACAACTACAAGCCCGCGGCGCGGCGCGGGTATCTGTTTGACGATGTGAGTCCGCTTTACGCGTTCGGATTTGGCCTGAGCTATACCACCTTCGAGTTCGGCAAACCGCGTCTCAAAAAGGCTGTAATCCGCAAGAATGAATCCACCTCGGTGCTCGTCGATGTCACCAACATCGGGAATCGGGCAGGCGATGAAGTGGTTCAGATGTATATCCGCGACATGGTCAGCTCAGTGACCCGGCCGGTAAAGGAACTTAAGGGCTTCCAGCGGATCACGCTCCAGGCCGGTCAAAAAAAGACCGTATCGCTGGAGATAGATCCGGAACATCTGGCCTTCTATGATGCTGATATGAAATATGTGGTGGAGCCCGGCACGTTTGAGATCATGGTCGGCAACTCGTCGCGTAATGGAGATCTGCAAAGGACCCTTCTGCGCGTGAAAGCCTGACAGGGGGAATATGAAAGCGTCACTCGGTGAAGGAACATAGAAATACACGAAAGAAACGAGATTCTATTTGTGTGTTTCGTGTTTTGCATAAGGAGGTCCATCATGCGTGCGACCGTCTTGATCAAGGCTGCCGTTGTCGTGGCTCTCTGCCTTTGCTTCCCTGGACGGATTGTTTTCGCACTCGGGCAGGCGCAATACGTGGCGAGTGTTAGCATCCCCGGCGGCTTTCCCATCGTGCAGGGAAGCAACGCGGCGGCTATCTATGTGGATTCGAAGGACTGGCCGGGGGTGAAGCGAGCCATCAGCGACCTTCAGGCGGACATAGCTCGCGTCACCGGCCGCAACGCGGAAATCCACAATGATGCCGGCGGCCTCGGCCGCAATGCCATTATCGTCGGCACCATAGGCAAGAGCCAAATCATCGATGTTCTGGCCGCGGGCGGGAAAATCGACATTAGCCAGATTGCCGGCAAGTGGGAGTCATTCTTCCTCCAGGTTGTGCCCAATCCGTTGCCCAACGTCTCCAGCGGGCTGGTGATCGTCGGCAGCGACAAGCGCGGAACCATCTATGGCATATATGATCTGTCCGAACAGATGGGGGTATCGCCGTGGTACTGGTGGGCGGACGTGCCTGTCCGGCACAAAGACGCGCTGTTCGTGAAGCCGGGCAAATACCAGCAGGGCGAACCAGCCGTCAAATATCGGGGGATCTTCCTGAACGATGAATCGCCGGACCTGACCGGCTGGGTCGCTGAGAAGTTCGGCGCGATTCCGTCCGGTACCAACCCTCCGATGCCCCCGAATGTTGCCAACTACAACAGCGGGTTCTACGCCAGGATCTTCGAGGTGATCCTTCGATTGAAGGGCAACTACCTCTGGCCGGCAATGTGGAACAACGCGTTCAACGAGGACGATCCTGACAATCCCAGACTTGCGGATGAATACGGCGTCGTCTTGGGCACCTCCCATCAGGAGCCGATGCTGCGCGCGCAAAAGGAATGGGATCGGCGTTACCAACAAACACTCGGGAGTTGGAACTATTACAAATACCCCGATGTTCTGCAAACCTTCTGGCGGGAAGGTATCCAGCGCAATAAGAACTATGAAAGCATCATCACCATCGGCCTGCGGGGAGCCGATGACACGCCAATGATCCCGGGCGCTACCGTAGCCCAGAGCATGGCCTTGCTGGAGGAGATCGTGGCCGTTCAGCGGAAGATGATCGCCCAGGAGATCAATCCCGACGTCACCAAAGTGCCGCAGCTCTGGTGCCTATATAAAGAAGTTCAGGAGTACTACAACGCCGGTCTGCGTGTTCCGGATGATGTGACCCTGCTGTGGGCCGACGACAATTGGGGTGACATCCGCAGGCTGCCAAGCGATGCTGAACGCCAACGCCCTGGAGGCGCGGGCGTCTATTATCATTTCGACTATGTCGGCGGGCCGCGCAATTACAAATGGATCAACACCAACCCGATCGCCAAAGTCTGGGAACAGCTAACCCTCGCGAAGGAATACGGCGCCGATCGCATCTGGATCGTCAACGTGGGTCACTTCAAGGGCCTGGAATTCCCCGTCGAGTATTTCATGCACCTGGCATGGAATACAAGCCGGTGGACCAACCGGAATGTCAACGAATACACGCGGCTCTGGGCCGCACGGGAATTCGGCCCGGCGTATGCCGCCGACATTGCCGACATTATTTCCAAGTACACCAAATATAACGGCCGGCGCAAACCTGAGCTGCTCGAACCTACGACCTACAGCTTGACCAACTATCAGGAAGCGGACACCGTGGTGGCGGATTTCAAGGCTATCACGGCCAAGGCCGAGGGGATTTATGGCAAACTGCCGCCAGATGCGCGCGACGCGTTCTATGAGCTCGTTTTGTTTCCCACCAAAGCCTGCGCGCAGGTGAATGAACTCTACATCACGGCGGGAAAGAACACTCTGTATGCCCAACAAGGCCGCGCCGGCGCCAATGATCTGGCCGCGCAAGCCGAAGCATCGTTCAAAGCCGATACGAACTTGAGGGATGATTTCAATCACAGGCTTGCCCATGGCAAATGGAACCACTTTATGGACCAGGTTCACATCGGCTACACCATCTGGCAGGATCCGCCACGGAACGTCATGCCTCGGGTCACGAGGATCGACGTGCCGCGGGCGGCGGCGATGGGTGTAGCGGTAGATGGTTCCACATCAGCCTGGCCTGGGGCTTCGGACGGCCCGGTCCTCCCCGCATTTGACGTGTTCAACCAGCAGCGCCACTACATAGACGTGTTCAACCGCGGACAGGC
>JBEKYG010000764.1:0-3122 GCA_049511215.1 Acidobacteriota bacterium
AGCTTTGACGACGCCGTTACCAAGATCCAATGGCGACAGGGTGTGACGCTGCTAGTTTTGATCGCGACGGCCTCCCTGTGCAAATTCAACATTTGGCCGGCGTTTTTGACATTGCTGATCCCGGCCGGCAAGTTCAAAACCGGGCGAGCTCGATGGGCGCACGTGGCCGTTTACGTGTTTGCGGCTCTCTGTGTAGCTGCATCGTGGCAATATTTGAATCAGGCCAACATCCAACGGTTTGCGGCCTTCCGGGCACAGGAGGGTGTCTACGTCGCGGAAAACTTGCGGTTCATATACCACGAGCCCGCTAGGTTTATGTGGGGTCTCATACATACCATTGCGACCGAGATGCCCTTCTATCTATTGGGATTTGTGGGGGCATTCGGCTGGCTTTCCGTGATGCTTCCAGACATCCTCGTGTGGATCTACATCGTGTTCCTCCTTACGGTTGCCTGTACGCAGTCGAGGCATGTCCGCCTAACCTGGCGACAGAGATGTCTGCTGCTCTTGATCTGCATGGCATATACAGTTTTTGCGTTTATCGCTCTTTGGTCTATTGATATCCCAGGAACTTACCTCAGGACAGTGCCTTGGACAGGACAGAAGGATATATGGGGGATGCAAGGCCGTTATTTCATCCCCTTTGCGCTGCCGCTATTCGTGGGTGTCTCGACCCGCAAGCTTTCCTTGGATCCACAACGGCTTACCACGCTGGCCTTCGGCCTTATCGTGACCGTCAATCTGGTTGCGTTCCAGCAAATATCATACGCTTTCTATTTTTGCCACTGATCCGAGTCCGGCTCGGCATCGGCGAACTGGTGACCGTTGGGGTATTTCACCGTCACGCAGAGAAGGACTACAGGAGACCCGTTGAGACTGTTAGGGCAAAGGCTTGCCCGCAGGGGGCGTTGTGGTGGCGCTATAGCGCCGCTGCAGGCTCTCAAACTGACGCTGGCGTGGAAAGCCGGCTTTGTGCAGGTAGAATCTTACGAGCAACCAAAGGATTGATACCCCGTAAACAACACTCTGGCTGAAGGAGGCGGAAGAGGCTGCCGGGAAGTACCGGGTCGGCACGGGAACTTCCATGATCTTCATGTTCAGGTCGATGGCCTGAGCCAGGATTTCCTGGTCGAAGATGAAGTTGTCGGAATTCATCTGAAAGTTGACCGCTTCCAGAACCTCGCGGCGGAAGGCGCGATAGCCGGTGTGATACTCGGCGAGCCGCAGGCCGTAGGTTTTGTTCTGCAGCCAGGTCAGGAAACGGTTGGAGACGTACTTCCACCACGGCATGCCTTGCTGGACGGGATTCGAGCCGAGCAGCCGAGACCCCAGAACGATGTCTGCTTCTCCTCGAACGATGGGCTGGATGATTTGCGGGAGCAGGGTGGGATCGTACTGGTAGTCGGGGTGGAGCATTACGACGATGTCGGCGCCCGCCTTGAGGGCTTCGCGGTAACAGGTTTTCTGGTTCGCTCCGTATCCGTAGTTGCGATTGTGTACGAAGATCTCCAGCCCCAGCTCGTGCGCAATGCGGACGGTTTCATCCGAGCTGTGGTCGTCCACGAGGATGATGGAGTCCACCATCTCGTGAGGCAGGTCGCCGTAGGTCAGGTGCAGTGTCTTCGCGGCGTTGTAGGCCGGCATCACCACGACGACCTTGGGTTTCGGGCGGGTCACAATTTGACCTCCGGACGAGCAACAATCACAAACTGATAGGCGAACAGCGTCCTCGACACCCTGACAGAATCGTAGGCCATCCGCTCGAGGGCACGGACAACCAGCGTATTCTCCCATTTCGGCAGCGCCAAGCCAAGCGGAACTCCCGTAGGAAAGACCTTTTCGATGCGGGACCCACCGCGTGTGAAAAGGTAGCTCCAGCCTACCCTAACCGTAGAAGTGGAGATGAGTCCGATCGAAGAGTTCGCCATCCATGGTAATTGATTTCACATGTAGGAATACTCGTGCCGGATTGCAGGTGCTTTCGGGTCCTCGGGTCATGGGGTTTTCGTCTGGCAAGCTTGGCTGGGGCCAGTTGGAAGGTCCTGGAACACGCCCCGAGAGAATGGGGTGCTCGAACTAGACCCTTTGGCCCATGCTGGCGCAGACCGCGCCGCCATCCAGCCAACAACGCGGTTGCAATTCGGAAGCTTTGGGCTGTAATGTCCCAAACGACCGGTCGGAAGTGCCTAGGCGGAGACATAAGAGCGGTCGCAACGAAATCCCGCCTCGCACCTGCAATGTGGGCAGTCCTCCCCCGATGCGCATGACCTTCCCGAAGCCGAACGCTCGAACGATTCTCGTGTTATTGGCCGGCCTGGCGTTCGTCGTGAAGGTGCTTCTTGCCCTCCATACTTTCGGTTCTTTCGACGTCTTGACCTGGCAACGCGACCTCGAAGCGATACACTTGCGTGGCGTGCCTGACCTCTATCGGAATGGGATTTCGTATTTCTCTCCGGAGGGCCGCCTGCTCATCACGCAATCGTTCATTCATCCGCCCTTCATCATCCACGCCCTGCATGTCTGGGAATGGCTGTCGATTGGAACCGGATTGCCCGTGCAGTTCTGGATCAGATTCACTTGTGCTGTCGCCGATGTCGCCAGCTTGATGTTGCTCGCCGGCGTCTTGCGCCGCGGCGGGGTTGAGAGAGTCGATGAGCGTTTGTCTCTCGTCGCGATGTGTCCCGTCTCCATCCTCATCTCCGGTTTTCACGGAAACACCGACCCGATCATGATGACCTTTGTCGTGGCTTCGATCTATTTGATCGAAAGCCGCGGTGCGGCGTGGGTGGGTGGCGTCTCACTGGGGATGGCACTGAACATCAAACTCGCTGCGCTTATCTTCGTGCCTGCTATAGGGCTCCACGTTCCGGGGATTCGCAGGAAGCTTGAGCTTGGAGGAGCCGCGGCAGCGACCTTCCTCATTGGATCAATGCCCTATCTTCTCCAGGAACCTCGGTTGATCCTGAGTCGAATAGGCGGATACAAGAGCCAATTTGGCCCTTGGGGGGCCGCGCGTATTTGCTTTGCGTTTGCACAGGACGACACACTTCCCGGAGTTTGTAACGCCTACCGGGCGCACGGGAGATTCATTCCCCTGCTCTTGATCATTGGCGCGACGATTT
>JBEKYG010000765.1:0-3116 GCA_049511215.1 Acidobacteriota bacterium
CTGGGAGGGCTTTCTCGACAACCAGCTCAAGAAGCTCGATACTGAATGTATCGATTTTTACCTGATGCACTCGATTTCAGGAGTGCCTTGGCAGACCATTCTCAAGCTGCACGGCATGAAGGCCCTCGAGCGTGCCAAAGCTGATGGCCGCATCAGCCAAATTGGGTTCTCGTTCCACGGCTCTCCGGGCGATTTCAAAACCATCATCGACGGCTTTGATTGGGACTTCTGCCAGATTCAGTTCAACTTTCTGGACGAGCAGTTCCAGGCGGGGCTGGAAGGCCTGCGATATGCGACGGCTCGCAAGGTCGGCGTCGTGGCCATGGAACCTTTGCGTGGCGGCACACTCGCCAAGGTTCCTCCGGCAGTCCACCAAATCTGGGAGCGGTCGAAAAGGCCATGGTCTCCGGCGGAGTGGGCGCTGCGATGGATCTGGCACCACCCGGAAGTTGTGACCGTCCTCTCCGGGATGAATGCTGAGGAGCAGCTGCGTGAAAACCTCATGGCGGCAGATGCGGCGCGGATCTTGAGCGCCGAAGACCTTGTGTTTGTTGACGAGGTCAAGAAATTCTATCGCTCGAGGACGAGGGTTCCTTGCACGGCTTGCGGGTATTGCCAGCCCTGCCCGAGTGGCGTCTCCATCCCGAACGCGCTCTCGCTTTACAATGACGTGGTGATGTTTGAGTCCAGAACGGCACCAGCCTTCGTCTATGACCACTTCTTTCTCAAGGCCGGCGCTGGCGCCGATCAATGCACCGAGTGCGGTGAGTGCGAGCCCAAATGTCCCCAAAATATTCCGATTACCACCATGCTCAAGGAGGCCCACAGCGCCTTGACGAACGGCGGGAAAAGGGACGGGTAGCTGTTTCTGGCCTGGTGTACTAAATTCTGCGTTTGTGGATTTCAGGGACAGTCATCACAATCTCTAAACTTTTCGGAATTGTTCCACATCAATCTTGGCCCTGGGAGTTTGGGGATTGTGGTGACTGTCCCGAATGGCGCTTAATTAAGAGTGCCCGCAATCACCTCGTAGCGCTTCCAAATCAAGTGTTTAAGCCCCGAAGGGGCGGGGGGCCAGCAAAGCCCAGGGCGTGAGCCCTGGGTTTAGGGCATTCAGCGGAATAGCCCTGAAAGGGCGAAGCAGCCTGCTCCGCCCTTACAGGGCTGATTCTCTCCTATATGCCAGTTCCCAGGGCTTGCGCCCCGGGCTTTGCTGCGGGACCCTTTCAGGGTCCTAATCGTACCCCTTAATTAAGCGCCATTCGTGACTGTCCCCGAAATCCCATTGCCAAAATCGGTCATGGTCATGGGATCGCGGACAGAAAGACCGCGGCGGGTAGGACGCGCACGCCGGCGGCGGTCCCAGGCCTGCGCGCATTAGCAACGACGAGCAGCTTTGGGATTCCCCCCAGCTTGGCTGCAAAATAGTGAAGGGCCGGGGATGGCTGAAGGTCGCTTAGTCTGGCTTCCACCAGAAGCTGAGGCTTGCCCTCATGGGTCAACAGAAAATCGACTTCCCGCTTCTCCTTATCCCGGACGAAATGCAGGCCCAGCTTCTCCTGGCCCCAATCCTGCGCAAAATCACGCCAACGCGAGAGTGCCGATGCCATCATGTATTCAAAGCGCTTCCCCTCTTCAGGAATCTCCGACCAGTCGTGCAGATAGAGTTTGGGCTCGCGGCGCAGCGACCGCGCCAGCTTACCCGCGTAAGGCAGGATACGATAGCAGTAATAAAGTCTCTCAAGCTGAGCCAGCCACAGCCGGACGGAGTCCAGAGTCACACCCAATTCCTGGCGCAGATTATTGAGTGACAGCAAGCTGCCGGCGCGAGGAACCAACAACTCGACCATCTGCTCTACCGAGGAGATCATCTGTATTCTGGTCAGGTCACGCAGGTCTTCCCGTGTCAGCCGCTCTCGTTTCTCGCGCAGCCAAAGCCGTTGCCGGCGCGGGCTTTGCGCCAAAAACGGCTCCGGAAAGCCGCCAAAGCGAAGGAGCGAGGTGAATGCTTCCTCCGCTTCGCGGCTCGGAGCATCTGCGCCTTTCATCACATGCTCCATAATGCGGGGGAACGTATCGCGATCGGGTGAGAACCTCCGGCCAAGGATTTCAGACAGCGACAACGGATGGAGCCGGTATGGTTGGTACCGTCCAAGCAGGCTGTCGCCTCCGCGCTGATAGAGGTCCAGCCTGCCGCTTCCAGTTACCAGGATGTCCGCGCGGCCCTGGCGGGTATCCCATAATCCCTTGAGGTACATCTTCCAGTGGGGGAACTTGTGGATTTCGTCCAGTACGGCGAGAGGCCGCTTTGGATGCGAGGGCCGGTAGGCATCCATGAATCCATAGGGATCCGTGGCCAGTTCCTTGCGGAATGAGAGATCATCCCAGTTGCGATACAGGTCCTGGCTGCGACGACCCTCCTGCATCATTCTCGCCAGCGTGGTCTTTCCGCATTGCCGCGGGCCGGTTACGAAGGCCATTCTCGTGGCCGGCAGCGCGAAATGCTCTTTTTCAAGGAGTTCTGCCAGCATCCGTTCCATGCGACCATTCTACGAGTATGCCGTTAGAAAGTCCTGACCACGGTTGCCTCCGGCACCTGATGATTCGGGCGGCTTAAGGCAGCGCATGCCGGTGATAAAACCTGGACTTGACGGCTTGCACCACCAGAAGGTAGGTCACGGCTAATACTGCACTCGCTCCCAGCAGCGACAACGGCAGCGGGACAAACCCCAGCAGGCTCCCGGCCGGCATGTGCCGCAGTGCATGATCACCCGGGTAATCATCGGCCGAAGGTGGCGCATGCCGCGGCCGAACTCGGTCTCCGGCGTGCGATTGTGAGCAGCTTATATCCTGGAAATCGGCAAGGACGATCAAAGTGATCGTAGCTCTACTGATTTCGAATCCCTCTCGGCCGAAGCGACACGCAGATCGAATTCGACTTATGCTCGCGAGAATTCAATTCGAAGTCGCGGCGATGTCCGCCGTGAGGGGCATTTAGCCCGTTATGCGCCGCGCAACGGGAATTTTGTTCTCGTTACGTATTGCGTCCGATCAGATTTTACGGCAGCCAGCGCAGTGAATTCACATGGAAATGTAAGTTTTTCGATTTAAGGGCG
>JBEKYG010000766.1:0-3091 GCA_049511215.1 Acidobacteriota bacterium
ACGGCAACGGAGGCTGGACGAAGGACGATAACTGCGTGCTGTTGTATGATCGCTATGACATCTGGCAGATTGCGCCCGACGGCTCCAGCGCCAGGAATTTGACCGATGGGGTCGGCCGAAGGGAAAAGACCGTATTCCGCTACGTCAATATGCGAACCGATCCTACCGAGAGAGGGATCGACCCGCAGCAGCCGCTCTTGCTGCGGGCAGATAGCGAATTGACGCACGACACCGGCTTTTATCGCGCCAAAATCGATGGAGGACCGCCGCAGAAGCTGATCATGGCGGCGAAGAACTTCAGTGTCCCGGCCAAGGCCAAGGCTGCCGATGTTTACCTGCTGACGGCTCAGACTTTCAACGAGTTTCCCGATCTGCAGGTCTGCGGGCCGAACTTCAACGACATGAAGAAGGTGAGCAACGCCAACCCGCAGAAAGCCCAGCTGCTCTGGGGCGCGTCGGAGTTGATCCGCTACAAGAACAGCGACGGGATTCCGCTCAGCAGCATCCTGATCAAGCCGGAGAACTTCGATCCGAACAAGAAGTATCCGATGATGGTCTATATCTACGAGCTGCTCTCCAACAACGTAAACAACTTTGTGAACCCGGCGCCGGGGCACTCGATCAACGTCTCCTACTACGCCAGCAACGGTTATCTCATCCTGGAACCGGATATTGTCTACACCATCGGCCACCCCGGACAGAGCGCGCTCAAATGCGTCCTGCCGGCGATCCAGGCCGTGGTCGACAAGGGATTCGTGGATGAGAAGGCCATTGGCATCCAGGGGCACAGTTGGGGCGGCTACCAGATCGCCTACATGGTGACGCAGACCAACCGCTTCCGCGCCGCCGAGGCTGGGGCTCCGGTCTCCAACATGACCAGCGCGTATAGCGGCATTCGTTGGGGAACGGGACTGCCGCGGCAGTTTCAATACGAGCACACACAGAGCCGCATCGGAGGAAATCTGTGGGATTCTCCGCTTCAATTCATCGAGAATTCTCCGGTCTTCCAGGCCAACCGGGTACAGACTCCACTCATGATCCTGGCCAATGACGCCGACGATGCCGTCCCCTGGTATCAGGGCATCGAATACTACCTGGCGCTGCGGCGGCTGGGCAAAGAGGTCTACATGTGGGACTACAACGGCGAGCCTCATCACCTGAACAAGCGGCCGAACCAGAAGGACTATACGGTGCGCATGCAGCAGTTCTTCGACCATTATCTGAAAGGCGCGCCCATGCCGGAGTGGATGGAAAAGGGGATCCCTTACCTGGAGCGGGACAAAGAAAAGGAGAAAATCAAAGCCATCCTCGACGGAAAGAAGTAGTTGAGTGTGGTGACAGGCTGCCGGACTGCACCCCTGAGTTGAGACAAAGGAAATGGGGACACAGCCACCAGGGCTGCGTCCCCGGTTTCCCTGGTATGTCCGATTGACTCCTTTTGAGTTTGTCCTCGGCACGACGCAAATGTCCACTGCAAGGCGCCCCTCCTTAGCGTGGTGGAACCGTCCAGAACTTGCATTTTCAATTTTTCTTGAACCCCGATCCTCCTCAGTGGATAGTATTGTTCATATCCATCTCGCATTTGCTGTCTGAGAGTGGGTAGCGCTGTCCCAGGGCGCTAAATTCACGTGCAGAATCAGGACTATGAGCAGCACCATACGTTACTGCCCAAATTGCGGCGAAGAATGCAGCTGGGATCACCGTTTTTGCCAGCGCTGCCGTGCTGAATTGCAGCCAGTGACGGAAAGCCGGAAGGGCCAAACCCCAAGATCGATTGGATCTCTGGATTTTACTTCGACTGAGCTTGAACTCGTTGCGGATTTCCTGCCCGGCAAAGTTACGCCCACTCCAGCAGATTTCACGCAAACAGAGCTGGGCTTCCCTACGAACTTATTGCTGCTAAATCGTTACCGTATCCAGCGCCAACTGGGGATGGGGGGCATGGGGCGCGTGTACCTGGCGATGGATGAAAAGCTGGAAAATCCAGTTGCGATAAAGGTACTGCGCGAGGTCTTGATGCGCGATCCCGGATCAGTCAAAAGGCTGATTGCCGAGGCGAAAAACTCCATCAAGTTGGCTCATCCCAATGTCGTGCGCGTACACAATTTCGAAGATGGCGAGTCGGTTAAGTTCCTGGTCATGGAATACGTGGAAGGCGCAACGCTCGCCGATCGCATTGCCAAGGAGGGGGAAGCTCTCGGAGCGGGAAACGCGCCGTATCGCCATTGAGATCTGCAAAGGGCTGGAACACGCGCACGAGCAGAAGATTATCCATCGCGACATCAAGCCGGGAAATATCCTGGTGGGAAGAGATGGCATGATCAAGATCGCGGATTTTGGCATCGCTCGCGAGTGCCACGATTCGGTGTTTCGTCTGACTTCACACGTGGATTCCGGCACTTTGCTCTATATGTCGCCAGAGCAACTGGACGGGGAGAGCAGCGAACGCAGCGACATTTACTCGCTGGGTGTAATGCTCTATGAAATGATGTCGGGCGATGTGCCTTTCCGCAGCGGCGATATTGTTGGCCAGATTAGAAGCAGGCAGCCGAAACCGCTTGAGGGGGTATCGGATGAAATGAATGCGTTGGTTTTGCGCTGCTTGGCAAAAAACCGCAGAATCGATTCAACTCGGTGGAGGAGCTTCGCGAGGAACTTGGCCGTGCTGCAGCGGAAGAAAAGCGACCTAGGGAGGTAGGGGCAGAGTTGGACCCTAAGAATGCCAAATATTGGTGTTACCGCAGAGCGATCCATCACATAAACCGCGACTACGAACTAGCGATTGCTGACAAAACCAAGGCCATCGAGCTGGACCCTAAGAATGCCAATTACTGGCTTTCCCGCGGAGCGAGCTATAACAACAAGGGTGACTACAACCACGCGATTGCCGACGTTTCCGAAGCTATCGAGCTGGACCCTGAGAACGCCAAATATTGGTATTCCCGCGGAGGGAGCTATCGCAACAAGGGCGACTACAACCACGCGATTGCCGACGTTTCCAAAGCTATCGAGTTGGACCCTAAGAGTGCCGAATATTGGTATTTCCGCGGAGTGAGCTGTCACCTAAAGGGCGACTATGATCGTGCGATTG
>JBEKYG010000767.1:0-3090 GCA_049511215.1 Acidobacteriota bacterium
GGTCACTGTCGATGCTATCGTGCGCACTGAAAAAGGAGGTTTCGTTGGCGATCTGCAGGCTGAGGACTTTGCAATCTATGATAACGGCGTGGCCCAGCAGATCACCCTCTTTTCCACCGAGCAGCTTCCTCTTGCCGTCGCCCTGGTGGTCGACCGCAGCCCAAGTGTGCAGCCTTTTTTGCCGCAGTTGCGCACTGCGGCGCTCACAGCTTTACAACGTCTCAAACCTGAGGATCAAGTAGGGCTCTTTACTTTCGACATGAAATCCGCACGGCTTAGTGATCTCACGGATGATCACATGCGGATCGCTCAAATGGTGAGCCAGATCCCGGGAGGCATGGGCACTAACATCTATGATCCTCTTTTCGACGCAGCGCACTACCTGCACCTAAAAGCGCCTGATCAGCGGCGCTCAATCATCCTGGTTTCCGACAATTACCAATCCGTGCCCAGCGATCACAATTTTCGAGAGATACTTCAGGAGGCGCTGGAAGCCGGCGTTACCCTATACAGCCTCAGGACTCCGGGTGACAACCCCGGGGTCTCGGATCAGGGGGATCCAAGCTCAATAGGCCGAATCGCCCTGGAAACAGGGGGAGAAATCCTCGATGCCGGCACGGGAAAGCTCGCCGAGGCTATGGATATGGCGATTATGAATCTCAAGCACGGCTATCTTCTCGGTTTCACTCCTTCCGATCAGGGGAAGGAAGGCAGTTACCACCGGCTGATCGTAAAACTCACCTCCGGACAACGCTGTCCCTGGTGCAGTGTGCAGGCTCGCAGCGGTTATTATGCCGGAGCTCAGGCGCCTACCCCGACCAAGAACAGCTCCCGCGGCGCTGGCAAGACGGACTCCAAGTCGAAAACGCTGCCCATAGACTTTGAGGAGTTGATCGCCCAGAACCGAATCTACGCCGCCCGCAACATCAGTTCGGATCTGAGAGACATCCCTTTCGAGATCAGCACGACCGAGGTGCAGGATGCCAAGGGCAAGCCTCAGGTCAAAGTTGATTTGCAGATCATTCCTGCGAATGTCTTTTTCAAGATTCTCGACGACCGGCACGCAGCCAGACTGCGAATCACCACCTTTTACCAGGACGCCAAAGGGAAGCCCCTGGGCGCCGACTGGAAGATCATGGACATGAGCCTGTCGGAAGGGACCTATCAGAGGATCCTGCAGTCGGGAATTCCGTATTCCACCACAATACCGCTCAAGACGCCGAAGCAGATCATCAAAGTCGTCGTCTACGATCCGGGAAGCGACAGATCGGGCAGCAGGCTTGTCAAGCTGCAATAAGGACAGGTTTAAGTGAAATTGGACGTATCACCAATGGGCACCGATTCGGATCTTATCGTCAAGGGAAGGAGGAAGGGGGTCTGGAAAATTTACTTTCTTGCATGGATCCGCCCATGGCAGAAGAGCGTACATTAAGTAACTTTTCCAGATCCCTTTCGTGAAAAGGCCATGACAGCCGCGCCCAGTTGCGGCGGCTTGACGTGCCCTCTTTCGCCCCCGCCGTGGGGTCACTCAAACAAAAGAGGCAACCATGACGAACTTGACAACTGACAACATACACTTTACGATGGACTCTAATGATTAAAAGCTTCAAGCACCGGGGCCTGAAACGGTTCTATGAGCGCGGCGACCGGAGCGGGATACGGGCTGATTTGGTGGACACGGTTCAGGAGATTTTGACCGTCCTTGATGAGGCCGCTACGCCGCAGGCGCTTAATCTTCCCGGTTATCGTCTTCACCCGCTGAAAGGCGATTTGCAGGGGTTTTGGTCTGTGGCCGTGCGGGCCAACTGGCGTATCATGTTTCGTTTTGAAGGAACCGACGCATTTGACGTTGAACTGATCGACTACCACTAAGGAGAAAAAGACATGCCCATGAAAAACCCTGCACATCCGGGACGCATCGTGCGGAGCGCGTGCCTTGAGCCGCTGGGCCTGTCTGTGACCGCTGGGGCAAAGATTCTCGGCGTCACCCGCCAGACTCTAAACAACGTCATCAACGGCAAGTCCGGCATTAGCCCGGAGATGGCTATTCGGTTATGCAAGGCATTCGGCAGCACGCCGGAAACGTGGTTGCGAATGCAGCTTGCCTACGACCTTGCAGCCGCCCGCAAGGACGAGAGCAAAATCAAGGTGAGACGCCAGCACGTCCCGCAAGAATTGCGCCTGCACTGACGCCGAACGCGCCGGAGATTTTCGGGCGAGGATTCCCGGCCCCCCCGTGTTTCTAATGACGAACAGATCATTCAGGAACCCGACCCCTAATCACACTCGTGCTCGCTCACTTCCTCCGCAGTAATCTCAAGCTTATTTTTCTCGATATTTTCCGATGGTGCTCTGACTCCCTTCCAAGTTGGAGGGGTCTTTGGGTCAGTAGGGACGGACCACGCCTATTATTGGTACCAGTGATTTGGTGTCCGGCCAGACTCCCTGAACCGGGGGTTACCGCAATTTTTTGAGGTCTTTTTTTAAATCTAAGACCATTCAGCGCCGTTACTGCAATGGTGAATCCAGTGGAGATGACCCTCGGCTCGGTGTATTGCGATGAAACAAGGGAAGGGAGAAACTCTGTCAGATGATTTTTTGATTAGATGCAGAAAAAGCCTCGAAATATTCACCTAAGCCCCCTTTTAACCCCATTCCAAAGGAGGATGTCCAGGCAAAGCATATCTTTCGCGTGGTCCGACCCCATTGGCCAACCCCCAAAGCTACGTCCTCCGTGCGCCTCCCGATTTCATGATACCCGCGATTGCGCCCTACCACCCATCGCTTTTCGAACTTCCCAGGTTTTCAGAAGAAATGTCCCAAGCGTATGTGCAGCAGGGATCGCCTAACCGAAAACATGTCAAGGAAACATGCGGCGGCGGAAGGACTCTCTATGCCGGCCGGCATAAACAAGGGCGCGCGCCATCCTGGGCTTGGACAGGGCGGGATTCGCGCATTTTGCCGTATCTTCAACAGAGGGGCAGATCAGCGAAGGCGTTGAGGTTCAGGTCGGCTGCGGCGCCTCTGCGCAACTTCGGAGTTCCGGCGGCGGCGATCATCGCGGCATTGTCCGTCGTCAGGATCGGGCTC
>JBEKYG010000768.1:0-3089 GCA_049511215.1 Acidobacteriota bacterium
TTCCCCACCGCAACGACCGACGGCGTGAGCCTGCTCCCCTCCGGATTTGTAATAACCTTGGGCTCACCCCCCTCCATGACCGCGACCACGGAGTTTGTGGTGCCAAGGTCAATTCCAATGATCTTGCTCATTTAGGTTCTCCTCCTTGCTTTTCATGCCTCGTCCCATACCTGCATCGTGCAGTTAAATTAGTGCGGCGCCGTTAGCGCCTTCTTTATATAGAATGTGAGTGAGATATTGTCAATCTTCATAAGCGCGAATGCGGCCGTGATCAAAAGACAAAAGATTAACGCAGAGGACGCAGAGATCAAAGCAGAGGACGCAGAGAAACACAATTCAAAACCAGGGTACCCTCTGCGCCCTCTGCGTTAATCTTTTGCTTTTCTTACCGTATTCCATAGAAGTACTTGTTTACCATGGCACGCACCAGCCGAGCGGTGCGATCCCAATCGGCCAGGAGGGACTTTCGGGCTTCGCCTGGCGAACCTCGCCGGTATCCCAGGCTGCGGGCCAGGCGTTCCAAGGCCGGCGACTCACGCGAGATCTCCCTACTGGTCCATTCTTCGATCAGCTGATAGTGATTTTCGACACGGCGCTGGAATTGCAGTGCGGTCAGCAAGAAAGAGGCCTCCTGGCTGGAGAGGACTCCCACTTCCCGCAGGGCCGGCAGAGCGTCTGCGACCCCGGGTACCCGGACTGCGGGATGCGCCTTTCCATGAAATACCTGTAGCAGCTGCACCAAGAAATCGAGGTCGGAGATGCCCCCGGTGCCATACTTGAAGTCGAGGCAGATGCGGCTCTCTTTGTTGCTTTCTCCTTCAATTCTCCGTTTCAGGTGGCGGATCGCACTAACGGATTCCTCGTCCCAATGAAACTCAAAGACGACCTCCTGAAGGGCGTCGGCCCATCGCGCCCGGACTTCTGCCGACCCGGCCAGAATTCGGGAGCGGACGAGGGCTAATCGTTCCCATGGCTGCATATATCGACGTGAGTGCTCCATGAAGCTGGACCACGACCTTGCGAGCAGGCCGGATGTACCCTCGGGACGCAGTCTCAGATCGACCTTGTAGGCACTGCCCTCCGGGGTGACCCCGGCGAGAAGCTCTAAAAAACGCTCGACGCGGGTGTCATGAAAAAGCTGCAGCTCCTGGCGTTGCTCAGGCGACGCGTCCGCAGGCGACTCCTCGTAAAGAAACAGGAGATCGAGATCCGAGGAGTAATGCATCTGCCGGCTGCCGAGTTTTCCCAGGGCTACAATCCACAAGCGGCGCCGAGGCACGTTCGCATCAGAACCGCTCGGGATCAGGTTGAATGCCGATCGAAGGCAGGCTTCGGCCAAGTCACTTAGCTCCGTGCCCACCTCCAGCGGCCCGGCCAGTTCCGCAAGATCGCGATACGCAATCCGGATCATCTCGCGCTGGCGATACTTGCGCAGTACCCGCCCCGGATCCCCGCCGGGTGGAGTCTGCATACGGTTTTCGAGCTCCGCGAACATCTCGGAACAGCCGCGCCCCTCATGGAGATGGATGCCGCGAGCCAGGCTGTCGAAAAATTCCGGATGTCTGCTCAGAATCTGGTGGCCGAGGTTGCTCAGCGCGAACAGATTGGCAACCCGGGCCAGATGCGGTCTTCGCGACGCCAGAGCCCGCAGGAATGACACACGGTTGCCGCTCGCCGCCGCAAAGCTCTCGAGGTGGTGCAAGGCCTGATCGGAGTCATAGGAGTCGCGCAGCACCTCGAGCATGGGGAAGACAACCTCCAGAAATGCCCTGCGCTCTCCTGGAGGCAGCAAGTGCCCCGCCGGCCCGAGTGCCATGAGCCGGATGTTCTGCCAGGCTTTGTCGATGTCTTTGAAACCGTAATTGGACAGCAGTTCCCACACGCGCTCCTTGGGAGTGCGTTCACTCAGGAGCTGGGCAAACTCCTCTTCCCTTTCACGAGGACGCAACTGGCCAGGGGTTAGATAAATCCTCTCCAGGATCGAACGCACCCGTGCACGATAGCCCCGCAGGGTCGCCAGGAACAAGTCGATGTCAGGATGATCCTTAGAACCGAATCCAAGCCCATGCGCCAGGAGTTGCAGTTCGCCACGGTTCTCCGGAATCATGGCTTGAGGAGTTAGAGCACGCAGTTGCAGCCGGTGCTCGACCGTACGCAAAAACACATATGCGAGTGACAGCTGGGACTCTTCGCCTTCGAGTAGTACCTTCGCGGCGCCAAGCGCGCGGAGAGCAGCCAGAGTCGGGGCTGCGCGGACTTCAGGGTGGAGGCGGCCGGAAAACAACTGCAGATACTGGACATAGAACTCGATGTCTCGGATGCCGCCCGGCCCCTGCTTGATATGGATCTTATCTCCGGGACGCGTATACTCCTTTTCAGAGCGATGCTTGACCTGTTTGATCTCTTCCAGGGACGAGTCGTCCATCTGCCGCGCAAACACGTACTTTCCGGCGAAGCGTTCAAAGCGTTGGCCGAGTTCTTCATCGCCGCAGATCGGTCGCGCCTTGATCAGCGCTTGCCGCTCCCACGCCTCTCCCCACGATTCGTAGTAGTTTTCGAGGCTGTCGATCGTTGGAACGAGGGAACCGGTCCCGCCGTAAGGCCTCAGGCGCATGTCGACGCGGTAGAGAAAACCTCCCGGGCCCGGGTGCCCGAGCACTCGCACGAGGCTCTCACCGAGGCGCGTCATGAAGCGGGCCTCCTGATCGTCGTCGCAGGTGCGCCGGTAGAAGATCAGGTCTACATCCGAGCTGTAATTGAGCTCAGCGGCCCCGAGCTTTCCCACGGCGATAACGGCGAATCCTTCTCGCGCCTTGGCGGACGGCGGCATTTTCGCGGCCATCGCATCCCAGGAAGCCTCCAACGCGACGGAGATTACCCATTCGGCCAGCCGGCTCAACCGCGCAACCGTTTCCTCGAAGGAAGCAACCCCGGCAACATCCTGGAGGGCAATCTCGATCAGTTCTCGCTGTCGGAACGTGCGCAGCGACGCAAGCGTTTCAGCAGCGCGTCCTGTTTCCGCTAGCCAGTCCTGCCAATCCTGAGCCGGGTCCGGGTGCCGGGCGTCCTCCATCCGCTGCTTGAGCCAA
>JBEKYG010000769.1:0-3085 GCA_049511215.1 Acidobacteriota bacterium
AAACGCCCAGATGTCCGCCCTCTTATCGACGGTCTTGCCCTTCGCCTGCTCGGGTGACATGTACGCCGCCGTGCCCAGCAGAACGCCTGGACGTGTCATTTCGGAAATCGTGGGCGACTCCGAGCTGGTGGGCTGATCGTGAAACGCCTTCGCCAGCCCGAAGTCCAGCACCTTGACCTTGCCCTCCGGCGTGATCTTCACATTGGCAGGCTTCAGGTCGCGGTGAATGATGCCTTTTTCGTGGGCGGCTTCCACTCCTTCGGCGATCTGGCGGCAGACTTCGAGGGCTTCCTCAACCGGCAACGGCCCCTTGGCAATCCGCTGCGCCAGCGTTTCACCCTCAACCAATTCCAGAACAAGGAAGCGTTTGCCAGCGGCTTCCTCCAGCCCATAGATTGCGGCGATGTTTGGATGATTCAACGATGCCAGCAGCTTGGCCTCGCGCTCGAAGCGGGCCAGCCTCTCAGGATCAATTGAGAAGATATCGGGCAGCACCTTGAGGGCGACCTGGCGGTCGAGTTTCGTGTCCTCGGCGCGATAGACAACCCCCATGCCGCCTGCGCCGAGCTTCTCAGTGATCCGATAGTGCGAGATGGTGTTGCCGATCATGGAGAATCCCTCCACTGGCGATTCGCACACTGCAATAACAAAGACGTAAACTTGCCGCGATTATAGTCGACTCGGTTCGGCCTTGGATAGCTGAATTCGCAGCACTTGCGCGAGTGAGTCGGATACCGGAAACAGGCACGCGCCCCAGAAACGCCGTTCGGGGAAGTTGGCGAGCAACGGAGCGGCGCAAGGGCTGAATAACGGGCAAACCGTACATTAGGCAGTCCGCATGGTCTGAGGGCGTGTACGCCATTAACCAGCCGTTGAGTTGGGCACACAACCCTAGAGACTCATCCGGAAAGGCCGTTTCTTGCGAATGACGACATTGAAAACAAAGGACTTCTGGGCCGTGAAATCGCGAAAAAGAGGCTTTCCGGATGAATCTCTAGGGCTATGCAATTCTATAAAACACAGATCACGAACCACGAAATACACGAATTCCACGAGAACACTTTCGTGTCTTTTGTGCAATTCGTGGTTCGATTTTTGGTTTCGGGGGCCAGGCTCATCTCTGGAGATCCCAATTCATATACGGATTTTGAACAGGCCTATGCCTAACGGTTGTCACAACCCAATCTCTCAGACATGACTCCCAAATCTGTGAAATTCGACCGTACCTATCGAGGCCTGGGACCGTCGGTCGGCGGCTGTGCACCACGTCCGCCCCTTCCCGCGGTCGACGGCGGTACCATCCCCTGCAGGCGCATATAGGTCACGATGTTGCCATAGTGTTCATTCGTGTGGGACGTGTTGTAGATCAGCGTGCCGATCTTGGAGCGGCGCCCGTTGCGCTCCAACATGTTGGCGTCGGTCACGGCCGCAAAAGCCTTGTTGCACAAGTCGACCGCCTGCCCGAGCATCTTGGTCAGATCCGCCTTCTTGAGGTTGGCGCCGGCCGCTGTTGGTGCTGTGCTTCCTTCGAGTGCCGGGATGGGCCGTTCCGTCGCGCCGGTCAGTGCGTTGCACGCACTGACCTGGTCGTCGATGATGTGCGCAATGAGCCTGCCGAAGGTGCGGACATCCGGCGTAGGCTGCCAGCCGTACTTTTCCTCGGGAAACTGGTCGGCCGATTTGGTAATGTAGCCGATGATCGGATCATAGATTGCCTTCACCTCGGCGACGAGTGACTGCGGCTGTTGTGGCTGCTGTGCTCCGCCGGTTCCCTGCGCGATAGCAGTGCCGACGGCTACTGCAACAAAAAACATGAGAAAAATCCCTGTCCTTTTCATGGAAGCGAGCTCCTTTCGATGACCCATTCCAAACTTCTTAACATTGAATTTCTATCTCTCTAACGCGGAAAACTCAAGAGAATGTGGCGGCCGATGCCTGATTTGATGTTTTTTCCGGAATGCCTGGCCCGCATTTCTCATCGGATCTCTACTGCGGGGGCGGATCCAGGCATGTCTACCCAGTTGCGCTCCCTCGGGCTCCTCGACAGTTTCCCGTGAGGACTTGACCGGCCTGATATTTGCGGGAACAATGTGCGAGGAGGATGTCGCTGCTATGAACAGAATCAAAAACAAGGCCGCATTGGTTACTGGGGGCACGCGGGGAATTGGGTTCGCGATCGCGAAAGCCTTACTCGGGTGCGGGGCCAACGTCTTTATCTGCGGGACAACTGAGAAGGGTATCGAAGAAGCGATGACTGCGCTCCGCCGGGACAAAGGTCCCCAACTGGACGGCTTCGTTTGTGATGTGCGGCGTTACGAGCAGGTCCGGGCCATGCTGCAAGAAATGGAACATCGGTTTGGCGGCATAGACATTTTGATCAATAACGCGGGGATCGGCCGCTACCGCAATGTCCAGGAACTCACGCCGGACGAATGGCAGGCGATGATTGAGACGAATCTATCCGGTGTTTTCTACTGCTGTCACGAGGCCATTCCTCTGATGAAGCGTCGCGGAGGCGGATACATCATCAATATCGGCAGTCTGGCCGGCAAGAACGCATTTCCCGGCGGGTCGGCATACAATGCTTCGAAATTTGGTCTGGTCGGCTTCTCCGAAGCTCTTATGCAGGAAGTCCGCTACGATCACATTCGAGTGAGCTACGTAATGCCGGGCTCGGTAGACACGGCGTTTGCCCGAACTTCTCTGGGTCAACCCGAGAGCTGGAAGCTGCAACCCGATGATGTCTCGATGACCGTAATCAACCTCTTGGAGAGTGATCCTCGCGCCCTTGCAAGCCGGATCGAGCTACGGCCATCCGAGCCCAAAAAATGACAAATGACGAATGAGGTATACGTCATTCGTCATTTCCGATGGTTTCAACGATCGGGGTCTTTGGGAATGCGCGGTTTTTGATCCTGAGGAACGGCGCTCTTATAGGTAAAGCCTCTGGTCTGCTCCTTGAACTCGGCGCGCGCGTCCTGGATGATCTTTGGGTCCATGAACACTTCAATCCCCGCCGCCGCGATTGTCTTGGCGGCTGCCATCATCCCCTGAAAGCCAATGGACGAGCCCGAACAGGTTGTCA
>JBEKYG010000770.1:0-3080 GCA_049511215.1 Acidobacteriota bacterium
CGAAGTTGCCTCTCATCAGTTCGTGGACCTAACCGACAAGAGCGGATCCTACGGCGTGACCATCCTCACGGACTGCAAGAACGCTTCCGACAAACCCAATGAAAACACCCTGCGCCTGACTTTGGTCCGCACCCCTGGCACCCAGGGAGGCTATCCTGACCAAGGCACGCAGGATATCGGACATCATGAGTTCGTGTACGGCCTCGCCGGCCATGCAGGAGACTTCCGTCAGGGACAGACCGACTGGCAGGCACTCCGGCTCAACCAGCCGCTTATTGCTTTCCAGAGTCCGAGTCACGCGGGCGCGCTAGGCAAGAGCTTCTCATTGATGAAGATCAGCAACAGCCGGATTCGTGCATTGGCCCTCAAGAAAGCCGAGCAGACCAGCGAGCAGAACCGGGATGAATACATCGTCCGCCTCGTCGAGATGAACGGCAAGCCGGCACAGGACGTTCACATTTCCTTTTTTACTCCCGTTATCTCAGCCCGCGAAGTCAACGGCGCGGAAGAGGCCGTCGGTCCAGCCACAGTAACCGGTGGCGAGCTGGTGGCGTCTTTCAAAATGTTTCAGCCGCGCACGTTTGCCGTGAAATTCGGCCCTGCCCCCAACAAGGTGCGCGCCGTCCAGTCGCAGGCAGTCAAGTTGACTTACGATCTGTGTGTGACAACGCCCGACGGCAAACCCGGAGCAGGTTACTTTGATACTCAGGGCCGTTCCCTGCCGGCGGAGATGCTGCCCAATACGATTCCCTACGCCGGCATCAATTTCAATCTCGCTCCTGGCGCCGGGTATGGGAAGCATAATGCCGTAATCCCGCGTGGCCAGAAGATCACGCTTCCCGAGGGCAATTTCGACCGCATATATCTTTTGGCAGCAGCAACCGGCGGGGATGTGCCGGCCTCGTTCCTCATTGGGGACAAGACCGTCGATCTGAAAATCCAGGATTGGAGCGGCTACATCGGCCAGTGGGACAACCGGGTCTGGAAACAGGTCCCGGCGCCACCGCCGACGCCGGAACAAGTTGCTCAGCAGGCGGCGCGACAGGGCGGGGCGGCCGGCGGCCGCGGGGGGGGAGGAGGCGGCCGCGGGGGGCAACAGGGACCGCGCATGATCGATGTGGTGGATACCCTGACCCCGGGCTACATAAGGCCCGCGTCCGTGGCCTGGTTTGCTTCCCACCGCCATGCGTCCGACGGCACCAATGAGCCGTACGCTTATTCGTATTTATATGCATATGCCATTGACGTGCCGGCGGGAACCAAGACACTGACCCTGCCCACGAACGAGAGGATCCGCATCCTCGCGATCACCGTGACAAATCAGGGAGCGCAAGCGCGCCCGGCCCAAGTCCTGACTGATTATCTGGAGAAATGAATCTTGCCGCGGCAGCAGCAACCTGATACTGGCCACGAATAACACGGCGCGGTTGGCGGCCACAACCAAAGGGAAACCCTGGATGGTCCCTCCGCCGGCCGCGCCTTATTATTCGTGGCCGCCTTTTTTACTGCACTGTCTAAATCGCAATTGGTGGTATTCTCCGGCATTCCCATAGAGTGGCGAGATGACAACTTCATTGACGCATAACGAAAGGCAGCAACGATGAGACTCAGCGGAACCTTGATACGCAGCGCGATCGTGGCGGCTCTGGGTGGCCTGCTTTTTGGCTTCGACACCGCCGTGATCTCCGGTACCACCGAATGGCTCAGAAGTGTATTCGCACTGAGTAACTTCACGCTCGGGTTCACAGTGGCCAGCGCATTGATCGGAACGATCATCGGCTCGATCGCGGTGGGCAAACCGGCGGACTCCATCGGGCGGCGCGGCGTTCTCTATGCCTTGGCCTCTATGTTTTTCGTCTCCGCCCTTGGCTGCGGCATGGCATGGGGCTGGTGGATGTTCCTGACCTTCCGGTTCATCGGCGGCCTGGCGGTGGGCGGCGCATCGGTGATATCGCCGCTCTACATTGCCGAAATATCGCCGGCGCGATACCGCGGGCGTCTGGTCGCCATCACGCAGTTCAACATCGTGCTGGGCATCCTGCTGGCCTACCTGTCCAACTATATCATCGGCAGCCTGCATCTGGGCCCGAACGAGTGCCGCTGGATGTTCGGCGTGATGGCCGTACCGTCCGCGATTTTCTTTGTCCTGCTTTTCGGAACACCTCAAAGCCCTCGATGGCTTATGGCAAAGGGGAGGGATGAGGAAGCCCGGACCGTTCTCGAGCTTTGCGGGGCCGACACGGGCAACGTGGAAGAAGAGGTCAGGGACATAAAGGCTTCGCTGGACCTGCAGCATCACAAGCTGGAGGAATCATTGTACCGAGCGAAGTATCGCAAACCGATCATGCTGGCCGTGGCGATCGCGGCGTTCAATCAGCTCTCCGGAATCAACGCACTGATTTATTACACGTCTTACATTTTCAAGATGGCCGGCTACGGCACAACGGACGCTCTGCTGCAATCGGTCATTATTGGTTTCACCAATCTGATCTTCACCATGGCTGCCATGAGCGTGATCGATCATTTTGGGCGTAAGAAATTGATGTTGGCCGGATCCATCGGTTACATCGTGAGCCTGAGCGCGGCGGCCTATTCCTTCTATGTGGGTGCCGGCGGCAAGCTTCTGCTGGCCAGTTTAATTGTCTTTATCGCCTCCCATGCGTTCGGCCAGGGGGCCGTGATCTGGGTGTTTATCGGCGAGGTTTTCCCCAACCGGGTCCGTGCCCGCGGCCAGGCGCTGGGCAGCTTCGTGCACTGGATCATGGCAGCGCTGATTTCCTGGACTTTCCCGATCTTCGCAGCTCAGTCCGGAGGGCACGTGTTCGCCTTTTACGCTCTCTGCTGCGTTGGCCAACTCACCTGGGTGATCCTGGTCATGCCGGAAACGAAAGGTATCTCCCTGGAAAAAATTCAACAGGAGATGGGCATCGAATAACCTGACTGCAATAATCATAGGATTACTAGCCAAGGGCTGCGCCCTTGATATCCCGCCAAAAAAACGGCGGGATATGAGAAGCCAGAAGTCAGGAGCCAGAAGCCAGAATGGCTCTCTCGTAGGCGTTTAGCAGGCGACTGACTTC
>JBEKYG010000771.1:0-3077 GCA_049511215.1 Acidobacteriota bacterium
GCCACGGGCTGCCGGACGAACCGGACGACCCTGCCCGCATCGGCCTCAAAGGAGCCTACCACCGCCAGTGCATCGGCTGCCACGAGCGCCAACTTAAACCGGCGTCGGCTCCCACCGAATGTGCCTCCTGCCACCATCCCTGGACGCCCAATCACTCCATCCTGGTGTCCTTCAATGGCAAGCCAAACGCGCAGGAAGTGACCCGGACGTGCCTGAGCTGCCATACAAAAGTGGGACAGGACATGCTGAACACGGCGCATTGGAATTGGAAAGGATACTCGCCTACACTTGCAGGATACGAGCACCGGATCGATATCAGCCTTACACTGATGGTGAACAACGCCTGCATAGCCATCAGCCCCAATCTTCAGGAGTGCGCATCATGCCATATCGGCTACGGCTGGGTAGATAAGAGCTTTGACTTTTCCAACCCGGGCAACATTGACTGCCTGGTATGCCATGACACGACCGGAACGTATCGGAAGGAAACGGGCAAGGGCGGCTTCCCCGATCCGTCGCTGGATTTGGCCGCCATCGCCAAAAAGGTGGGCCGGCCCTCTCGGCAGACCTGTGGCTCATGCCATTTTGTCAGCGGTGGCGCCCCATACACCAGGCACGGAGATCTGGAACCCGCCTTGGCGGACCCGCCTCCGACTCTTGACATGCACATGGGCACGCTTCAGATGCGCTGCCAGGATTGCCACTCAACGGCTGAGCACCGGATCATGGGAATGTCCATGAGTGCGCCCGCCGTCGAGGGCCGGGTGAGTTGTGAGAAGTGCCACGGCTCGACGCCCCACGGGGTTGCAGGGATGCTCAGCCGCCATCTGGACGATCACATCAGGGCCGTTGCGTGCGAGACCTGCCATGTTCCCTCGATCGCCCGTTCTGCGCCGACCCTGTTACGCCGTGACTATTCGAAGGCCGGTCAAGACCGCCCTGTGGATCAGGACAAATATGGGATGCCGCGGTACGACAAGAAGTTCGGTACGCTGACCTGGGGCAAAGACCTCGTGCCGACCTACCTTTGGTCGGATGGGACTCGCAAGGCCTCTCTCACGGGTGACAAAATCGATGCGTCCGCCACCGTTGTTCTCAACTCTCCTGTGGGAGAGAAACGCAACCCGGCCGCGCGCATCTTCCCCTTCCAAGAACATGCGGCAGTCCAGCCCTATGACACGCAGAACAATGTCCTTGCCATGCCCAAACTGCTGCAGGATTTCTGGACGCACTTCGACTGGTCCAAAGCCATCGCGGATGGGATGAAGCAGGTGGGACTATCCTATTCCGGGAAATATGGTTTTGTAGAGACTAAGATGTATTCCTCCATTCATCACGAGGTGGTCCCCGCCAAGAAGGCCCTGGGGTGTTCCGATTGCCATAGCTCTGAGGCTATCACCTGCACGCGATGCCATAAGAACGCCGTGGGAATGGCCCTCCCCGCGCACCGGCTCGCGGTCTATCCGGAGGTAAATCATCGGATCGATTTCAAGGCCCTGGGTTATCCCGGCGACCCGGCACTTGTAGGCGGGCGCTTCTATATCACCTTCGGCCGTGGCTCACCGCCAAAATGAACCGAAAATTCGAGATTCGAAATTGTAAAATCTCGAATCTCGAATCTCGAATCGCAAATGCTCTGTCGGTTCACTCGGCCGCCTGCTGGCGCGAAATCAGAACGCCGGTGGCAACCACCACCAGGCAGCCGAGCACGTTGTACCAAAGATAGGCCATGTTGGTGAAGAAGTAGGCAGCGAAGATCACGGCTTCGCCGGCCAACACGCCGTAGAATGCGCCTCGCGCGCGCACGCGTGGGAAGTGGAAGGCCAGCACGAACACGCCCAGCATCCCGCCATAGAAGAAGGAGCCGAGCACGTTGACCGCCTCGACCAGCGAGCCCAGTTTACCCACGAACTGAGCCGTGATGACGGCGTAGCAACCCCAGAACACGGTGGCCGCCCGTGACACGTTCAGATAGTGGCGATCCGAGGCGACTTGGCGGAAGTGCCGCTTATAGATGTCGATCATGCTCACCGCCGCCAGCGAGCTGGCTTCGCCCGAGATGGATGTCATCCACGCCCCAAAAACGACGGCGAGAATCAAGCCCACCAAGCCCGTCGGCAAGTAGCGCGTGACGAAGGTCAGGAAGATGTAGTTGGTGTCGACAAGTCCATGCGCACCCCCGGCTTTTTCGACCAGGCTCACGCTCTCGCGGCGCGTCTCGTCCAATTCATGCTGGGCGTTGCGGAACTCCTCCTGCCCTTCGTGCAAGAGCATGGCGCTACCGCTGCGCCGCGCCTGAATCAACCGATCGGCGGCAGCCTTGCGATTCTCGAACGCAGCGTCGTAGCGTTGCCGCAGGGGCGCATAGTCTGCCTGAATCGAAGGCTGCTCGATCCTCGCCAGTTCGGTCTTTTCAAACAGCATCGGCGGTTTTTCGTAGATGTAGAAAACGAACACCATGGCCCCGATGAAGAGGATGAAAAACTGCATGGGAACCTTGGCCATGCCATTGAACAACAGGCTCAGCCGGCTCTGTGCGATCGACTTTCCCGTCAGGTAACGCTGCACCTGCGATTGATCGCAGCCGAAGTAGGCAAGGGCAAGAAACATGCCGCCGATCAGGCCGCTCCAGAGGTTGTAGCGGTCGTTCCAGTCCAGATTGAGGGTCACCGCATTCAGCTTGCCCGCGGCCCCGGCCAGGGTGACAGCATCCGGAAACGAAACGCCGTTGGGCATCAAGCACACGGCTACGACAAGAGCTGCCACAAGGCCCGCGGTCATGACCAGCATCTGCTGGAAGTCGGTCCAGGCAATCGTCTTGACGCCGCCCAGCGTGGTATAGAGGATCGTCACGGCTCCCATGATCAGCGTCGTCACTTGCTCCGGCCACCCAAGGATCACCGTCAGGACCACCGACGGGGCGTAAAGGGTAATGCCCAGGGCCAGACCTCTTTGGATCAGGAAGATCACGGCGACCAGAGCTCTGGTCTTTGCGTCGAATCGGTGCTCGAGGTATTCATATGCGGTGTAGACCTTCGCGCGGTGGAAAATCGGAACCGCGGTGATGGAGAGGATTA
>JBEKYG010000772.1:0-3077 GCA_049511215.1 Acidobacteriota bacterium
CAATCATTTGCGCGCGACAGCCTGATAACTCCGGCGAGCCCGAACCTCCAGATCGGGAGGCGTCACGACCACCTTGAGCAAATGTTGCGCATCGTCAACACGCGAGGGATTGGGATAGAAAGCGAGAAGATATTGATGGCGCAATTCTTCTGCCACGCGCGCAAACGTTTTCTTGAGATCGGCCGTCTGGCTGCGATAGAAGGCTCCGGCGGATTCATCGGCAATCTGGCGCAGCAGTGCGGCGGCCTCTGCCTCGTCTTTCTCCCAATCCGCCTTACCCGCCGGACCCTTGGGCAACGATACGCCAAACAGTTTTTTCACTAACTCGCGCCGGTCGACAGTGTAAAATACGGGGTAGGCCACAACACCAGAGTCGAGCACGGATCGCATCATGTCCTCAGTAGTAACGCGGCTGCCGTAATCCTGACCATCAGTGAGCAATATCACTGCCTTTCGTCCCCGGCCGGACCGCAAATATTTGTCCGCTACCAGTGACACGGCATCACGCATCTTGGTGCCGGCGTATTCGCCTACCATCGCGCTGCGAATCGCGTGCTTCAATTCCTGTTGGTCCGAGACCAGGCGGCACAAGATGTGCACCTCGGAGTCAAAGCTCACCACCATTGCCTGGTCTTGTGCCCGCAGTTGTGAAATGAACCCTATCGCCGCGCTACGGATCCGGTCAAGAACAGTCGTGGCGCTCTTACTGGTGTCAAGCAGGAGAGCAATCTGGATCGACTCCGTGGATGAAGCGAAAAATGCCAAAGGCTGACGCATTCCGTCATCGTACAATACAAAGTCCTCGGCCTTCAGCCCCAGGACCGATCCGCCCAATCGGTCGCTTACCATCACGGGCACGTTCACGAGAGTCGTCTGAACGCGGATCCGCTCCATTCCCTGCTGTGGCAGTGACTCGGCTTCGAGCAGGAAGAAGGCGACGACCAGCAACGCCCACCCCAGCCTGGTTTTATGTGCGCTCTCAACATTAGGCATACCACACCAAGTTTATCGGTTTCCTGCCCGCGACGCAAAAACAACCATTCCATATTTTCATTCAGGAACAAGTAGTTCTCTCAAACCTGAGGCGCCCATCCTTACCCTAATCAAGTTCAACGGAAGCTGCGAAATGCACGAAAAACACGTTAACGAGCTCGTGTTTTTCGTGCATTGTTGGTTTCAATTGCCTGTGGCCGCGGTTCGCGCTACGTATGCTGGCGGGACCTCTTAGTGCCGTTCCACGAGACGCTGGCGCGTATAGGGAATCAAGCCGCCGGCCTTCATGATTGCCCGCCTGGCCTCCGGCAGCGGCTGGATCGAGAAGCGCTTGCCGGTGGTCCGGTTAAGGATGTAATCCGGACCGATGTCCAATTCGTCTCCCGCCGATGCCTCGATTTCGGGGCACGCCATAACCTGCAATCCCAGGTTGACTGCGTTCTGCAGGAAGATTCTCGCAAAACCGCGCGCGACGATCGTGAGGTTGAAGCCTCGTAATGCCGAGGCGGCCTGCTCTCGGGAGGAACCGCAGCCGAAGTTTGAACCGGCAACGATCACGCTCCCGGCCTTCATGCCTCCATCCTTCACCAGCGCGCGGAACTCAGGGTAGTCCGCGAAAGCATACTGCGGAGTCTCGCTGGGAAGAACGGTCGCCATAAATCTCCCGGGATAGATGGCGTCGGTCGATATATCATCACCAAGTTTTATAACTACATGTTCAGTCATTGCCCCCCCTATCTCGGATCTCGGATTACGCCGGCCAGTGCACTTGCCGCCGCCACTTGGGGAGAACAGAGGTAGACTTCTGATTTCGGGTTCCCCATTCTCCCTTGGAAGTTGCGGTTTGTAGTCGAAAGCGCGACGTCGCCGTCGGCCAGTGCTCCCTGGTGGACACCCAGGCAACAGCCACAGCCCGGATTCATGATTACAGCTCCGGCATCAACCAGATCCCCGAGGTAACCCGCCCGGAGCGCCTCTTTGTAAACGCGCCAGGATGCCGGAAACACCAGCATTCTTACCCCGGCTGCCACTTTCTTCCCCTTCATGATCCTGGCCGCAGCCGCCAGATCATCCAGCCGCCCGTTGGTGCAGGAACCGACTACGACCTGGTCAATTCTCGTGCCTGCCACAGCCCCAACCGGCTTCACGTTGTCCACAGTGTGCGGGCAGGCAATCTGGGGCGATAGCACGGAGGCGTTGATTTCAATCACTCGGCTATAGGAGGCATCGGCATCCGGAGCAATCAGGGCGATCTCTTCCTCAAATCGAGCTTCCTCTCTCGAATAGCGAACGGTCTCCTCTCTCAAATAGCGAACGGTCTCCTCGTCGGCCGGGACGATCCCCGACGTAGCACCGGCTTCAACTGACATGTTGCATAGAACCAGGCGCCCGGAGGTAGACATGTTGCGAATTGTGTCCCCGTGAAACTCGATGGCCATGAAGTTCGCACCTTGGGCCGTAAGCACTCCGATAATGTGCAAGATCAGGTCCTTTGGGGAAACGAGATCGCTCATGCGGCCGTTTACGATCACCTTGATCGTACCGGGAACCTCCAGGTTCAATATCGTTCCCAAGGCCCAGACGCTCGCCATCTCAGTGGCGCCGATGCCGAATGAAAACGCCCCTAGGGCCCCGTGGGTCGTGGTGTGGCTGTCGGTGCCAACCACGACAGCACCGGGCCGAACATAGCCATACTCCGGGAGAATCTGATGGCAAATACCCCCTTGATCACCACGAATGTCGTGAAATTTCTGAATCCCTTGCTGGCCAACGAAGTCGCGCACCTTCTTCTGGTTCGTGGCGGTCTTGGCACTCTCAGCGGGCACGCGGTGATCGAACACGATCGCCACACGGCGGGGATCCCAAACCCTGGGCTCCAGTCCCGTCCCCTTGTAGATTTCGAAAAACTGGTTGATGACCAGCGCTCCATTCTCATGCGACATAGCCAGATCTACAGCCGGCTCCACCACCTCGCCGCTCTGGACACAAGATCGGCCGGTGGCCCGCGTGAGGATCTTCTCAACAATCGTCATTCCCATTATTGC
Organism: Acidobacteriota bacterium; assembly: GCA_049511215.1. GTDB lineage: Bacteria > Acidobacteriota > UBA6911 > UBA6911 > UBA6911 > JAFNAG01. The sequence continues at coordinate 3,039 of JBEKYG010000772.1, forward strand.
CCTCGTCTGAAAAACGTTTCACACATAAGTGCGGCGACA
>JBEKYG010000773.1:0-3074 GCA_049511215.1 Acidobacteriota bacterium
CGGTGATTCCTAAAGCAACTGTAATGGTCACGAACAAGGCCATGGGGACCAAAACTTCCCTGGTTACCAACGACCAGGGATATTACCAGGCCATGTACTTGACTCCCGGCCTCTACCGCATCGAGGTTGAAGTTGCGGGATTCAAGAAGTATACGCGCGACGATATTGAGGTTCGCATCGCCGACCGGCTCGAAGTGAACATCCCGCTCGTCATCGGCCAGCCGTCGGAGACGGTCACGGTCACAGGCGAGACGCCGCTTTTGGAGAGCACGACGGCCTCCCTCGGGCAGGTGATCGATGCGCGCCGCGCCACCGAGCTGCCGCTTGCGCATGGCAACCCGTACCAGTTGATCGGGCTTGCGGCAGGCCTTGGCTTCACCCGCGATCCAAGGTTGGACCGCCCCTACGAGCCGACGCACATCGTTGGCTATTCGATCGCCGGTACCCGCCAGAACCGCAGCGACCTCACGATTGACGGCGCCGCGAGCACGGCCACGGCAAATGCCAACGAGGTGACTGCGACGTACACGCCGCCGGGTGACATCATCGAGGAATTCAAAGTTCAGACCACGACCTTCGATGCGAGCTTCGGCCAGACCGAAGGAGGCGTCACCAACATCAGCATCAAGTCGGGGACCAATGCGCTGCACGGCACTGCCTATTTTGCTGGCTTGCCGCCGGCAGGCTGGGGATGGGCGGCCAACGACTTGTACGCCAACCGCCTCCATCAACAGATAGCGACCTTTACCGAAAAAAGGTGGGGCGGATCGGTGGGCGGCCCCGTCTATATCCCGCACCTCTACAACGGTAAGGACAAGACATTCTTCATGTTCGGATATGAGGGAATTCATGACAACCGACCGCGCAACGACGTGACCAACGGCACCGTGCCGAGTGCCAAAATGAAACAGGGCGATTTCTCTGAACTGCTGGCCCTTGGCCCGCAGTATCAGATCTACAATCCTTTCACCCGGAGATCGATAGCCGGCGGCCGGATCCAGGCGGACCCCTTCGTCGGCAACATCATCGATCCGAAGCTGATCAACCCGATTGCCAAGGCGATCCTTTCCTATTATCCGGATCCGCGCTTCACCCCCACGGATGCCACGGGCCTGGGCAATAACCAGGATCCGAGCCTGATTGAAGCAGCCAAATACTACAACTGGACGGTCAAGGTGGATCACGTCGTAAGCGATCGACAACGGGTCTTTGTCCGCGCCAGCTCCTATACGAGAAACAGCCTTTACGATAACTACCTCGCCAACGACTTGCTTACGGGTGACCTTTTCCAGTTCTTCGCCAGAAACGGCGTCGTCGACGACGTGTACACCTTCAGTCCGACCACCGTGTTGGATGCGAAGTTCGGTTACAGCAGGTTCATTCGGGCGGACAAACTTCCGTCCGCCACGGGCTTTGATCTGACCAGTTTGGGGTTCCCGGCGGCGTACAACAATGCGATTCCGGCGGATATCCGACGTTTCCCGCTAATCTCGATGACGGGTTACCAGGCCACGGACCCCCCCGGTTGCGAGTTCAGACCGGTCGAGATCTATTCTGTCCCGGTAACGCTCTCGAAAGCCCAGGGCAGGCACTTCCTCAGGGCCGGCATGGAGTTCCGCGCGTATCGCGAAACCGACAGCTTCACGGGTGGCAACCAGACCGGTTCGTTTACCTTCGATTCGACCTACACCAAGGGACCACTGGACAATTCAACGGCGGCACCCAGCAGCTTTGGACAATCTGTGGCTGCCTTGCTTCTGGGACTGCCAACGAATTCCAGCTTTGTCCGGCGGGCCGCCAGCTACGCCGAAACGTCAACCTCCTGGGGCTTCTTTGTGCAGGATGATTGGAAAGTCCTGCCGAAGCTCACAGTCAACATTGGCTTACGTTGGGAGTTCGAGGGCGCGCTGACGGAGCGCTATAATCGCACCGTGACCGGCTTTGACTACAACGCAGCCCAGCCTATCAACGCTCAGGCGCAGGCCAACTACGCCTTGAACCCCGTGGCCGAGATTCCCGTGAGCCAGTTCAAGGTGCAGGGCGGACTTATGTTTGCCGGAGTAAACGGCCAGCCGCGCGGCGCTTATGAAACCCCGAAGAAAGACATCATGCCGCGGTTTGGGATTGCATATCAGCTGACTCGCAAGACCGTCATCCGCACCGGGTATGGGATCTTTTACGGATTCCTGGGTGAACGGCGCGGCGACGTGATCCAACTCGGGTTCCAGAGAGATACGAATTTTGTTCCCACTACCGATAACATCAACTTTACCGGCACGCTGTCCAATCCATACCCCAGTGGGATCCTGGAGTCGGTGGGAGCGGGATTAGGCGCCCAGACCTACCTTGGGCAGAATCTCACTTATAGTATCCAGGGCCAGACCATCGGGTTCTTCAACCCGAAACCGAAGGTGTCTTACATGCAGCGCTGGCAATTCGGCATCCAGCGGGAACTGCCCGGGGGCGTGGTTGTCGAGGCGGCCTATATCGGCAACCGCGGCACCCATATCGAGATGGTGAGAAACCTGAATGTGACGCCGCAGAAATACCTGAGCACACTCTCGACCCGCGACACGACCCAAATCAACTACCTGACGGCGAATGTCACGAATCCGTTTAAGGGACTCACGTTCCCGGCGGGTGCGACCAGCACGTTTACTGGAAGTACCATTGCGCGCGAGCTGCTGATGCGCCCATTCCCCGCTTTTGGAAGTGTAATCACAACCACGAACGAAGGGTATTCCTGGTACCATGGAGCGGAACTGAAGGTCGAAAAGAGATTCTCCAAAGGGTACGCCGTGGTTTTGAATTACACCCGTTCCAAAGCCATGGCGGCCACGGATTTCCTGAACCAGGACGATCCCAGACCCACTGAGATGATATCCGATCTGGACACACCGACCCGGTTGTCGTTTAGTGCCCTCCTGGAATTCCCGTTCGGGCCGGGCAAGCCATTCCAGTTGACAAATAATGCCGTCCTGTCGCGCATTATCGGCGGCTGGCAGCTTTCTCCGATCTACACCTATCAGAGCGGCCAGCCCATCACATTCGGCACGGATTTCTTCTTTAACGGC
>JBEKYG010000774.1:0-3069 GCA_049511215.1 Acidobacteriota bacterium
AAAGGGGGTAGGTCGGCACTACAACCGCTTTTCGAGAAGCCGGGATTGATTCAGAAGAGGTTCGACCAACGGAGAGGTCAAATTTCACTCAAAATTGTTCTCAACTGCGAAAGTTGGGCTAGCCGTTTTCACAGGTCGGGGGCACCAAAGTAGGGGTCCTATTGAATTTTGGCAAAGAGCGGGGTTTCTTGGTGGAGTTGTCACAAGAATGGGGCAACGGCCTTTATTAGAGAATTCTACCCGCGCCCATCACGGCTACGGCAACTTATACTCTAACCAGATGCGCGCGGTGGGATTTTCCAAGCTTCTTCTAGAATGGAAAGGAACACTCTAACGACTTCGGGGTCAAACTGCGTACCAGAATGGCGCGCGAGTTCGTCCCGCGCTTCAGAGAATGTTCGCGGGGGTCGATATGGCAGGTCAGATATCATTGAATCGAACGCGTTCGCAACGGTCAAGATTCGCACCCCTAACGGAATCTCTTCCCCTCTCAAACCATCGGGATAGCCCTTGCCGTCCAACCTTTCGTGGTGCGAGCGCACCATCTTGCGAATGCGCTCGATGCCCTTGCCCTTGAGGGGCGCGAGGATGCGCTCGCCCAGCGTCGTGTGGCTCTTCATCAGCTCGTATTCCTCGGGCGTGAGGCAGGAAGGTTTATTGAGCACGCTTTTGGGGACGCCGATTTTGCCGATGTCGTGCAAGATGCCCGCCAGGCGAATCTCCTCCAGCTCGTCTTTGCTAAGGCCGAGCTGCTGGCTGATCTGGGCTGCCAGGCGAGAGACCGATTGCGAGTGGCCTTGCGTGTAGTGGTCTTTGGCGTCGAGGGTGAAAGCGAGTGCGGTGACGGTGTCCATAAGCGACTGGTTGTCCTCACGCGTGGCGGTCTCGAAGCGGCTCAAGTACTGGTTGAACTCTTCGGGGCCGGTGGAGAACATGCGTTTGACGGCGACGCCGAGGTAAGCCTGGAGCAGGCGCTGTTCCCATCCGGCCGCGGGGGGCTCCGCCGACCCGCTGACCGCGTTTGCAGCTTTCCGTTCCGGTACCGTTGTAGTGGCCTCTGCTACCCCTTGGGGATGGCCTGTGACCAGCTCGCCGGTAATGTTCTGGGTAGGTCTTTGCCTATTGCCGTCAAGCCGCTTTGTCGAGGGCCGCCTTTTGACCCACCAAGCCACAACAAGTAAAAGGAGCACCAGCGCGATGATGGTGTAATCAAGCCAGCCCATCGTGCCCTCCCCCGTCTCGCTTTGCGCATAGGTTTTTCTCAACCTCCAAGGCAAGGTCAGCGAATTGCACTGTGCGAAGCTGGTACATTACAGTTCACTCCAAAGAAGCCAAGTGCTTTTGAAGCTCTTCGTCAGTTCTTCCTTCTTTCTCAACCCCAGACGGGGAAACATGCCTCCACATGCCTCCAAGATAGACGTCTCCCTTCTCTGGATGTTCATAAAGCGCATTGCTCGATGTTACATCCGTTGGCACAAATCCTGCCTTAGTCAGGACATCATGCCTATGCCCAGCTATCCGCCGAGCAGCAGGGATTCTATTTTCTGGAAGAGGCGGCAACATCTTAAAAACTCCCCATTTCATGCCTTGAACTCCTTAGTCTTCGATGTGCGTGGGCATTTGGTTTCCCACAGGTAATTTCTAATCCACGCGCATTGGCATTGCAATGGTACGAAGGTACTAAGGAGCATTGTCCTCAGAATCTGGTTACAATTTTGGTGCACACTCCTGCCAGAAAAGGCAGTGATTCACGGTGTGCGGCTCTATATTGCGAAGTGGAGAAATTCCCGAGCCTTTGGTATCAAGCCCTTCACAGATCAGGCAGGTTCAACTCGGAAGTTTCCAACCTGCCAAACATGTTCCATGCGCTTCGCTGAAGACTTTCTTCACATTCATTCACGTTTCTAAGTCGGTTGCTAACACCAGAATCTGAGCTACAATCAGCAACCGAAACATTAGTAGCCAAGGGTTATATGAAAGGTTGAGGTATGGCCATCCCCGATTTTCAGACCTTGATGCTTCCCATTTTGAAATTTGCATCTGACGGAAAAGAACACGCTCTTCGTGAAGCGAGAGAGGAGCTCGGGAAAGAGTTCGCACTGACGGATGAGGAAGAAGTTCAACTCCTGCCCAGTGGCCGACAAGCAGTTTTTACAAACCGCGTTGCGTGGGCGAAAGTGTACCTCCAAAGAGCAGGACTCTTGAATTCGGCCAGGCGAGGTTACTTCCAGATCTCAGATAGGGGCCGCCAGATTCTGGGCGAAAATCCCAGCCGGATAAACATTCGATTTCTGGAGCGATTTCCTGAGTTTTCGATATTTCGTGGCACGGCGAAAAGTGAGAAAGAGCAGGAAGCACCAGGGAAGCCCGAAGGCGAACACGGAACACCCGAGGAAGCCCTGGAGGCCGCATACGAGCGCCTTCGTAATGAGCTGGCCGTCGAACTCCTGGAACATCTCAAAGCTAGTTCACCGCAGTTCTTCGAGCGATTAGTAGTCGATTTGCTTGTGGCCATGGGATACGGTGGGTCTCGAAAGGAAGCGGGAAAGGCAATTGGAAAGGCCGGCGACGAGGGGATCGACGGCATAATCAACGAAGACCGGTTGGGCCTTGAGGTGATCTATTTGCAAGCAAAGAAGTGGGAGGGAACAGTTGGCAGACCCGACATCCAGAAGTTTGTTGGAGCCCTTCACGGAAAGCGTGCGCGGAAAGGTGTCTTCATGACGACGGGCACTTTTTCCCAGGAGGCGACCGACTACGTCTCCCGAATCGATCCAAAGGTAGTTCTGATTGATGGCCGTCAACTTGCCCAACACATGATCGACTTTAATCTTGGTGTAACCCTAACATCTCGTTACGAGGCTAAGAAGATCGAATCGGATTTCTTTCTGGAGGAATAAGGACCTATGGACGAAGCCGGAAACTGCGGCTAGAAAAGTGTTGACTTGCGCGCCGAAACAGACGAGAAGGTGCTGCGGAAGAATATCGAATCGGATTTCTTTCTGGAGGAATAAGGACCTATGGACGAAGCCGGAAACTGCGGCTAGAAAAGTGTTGACTTGCGCGCCG
>JBEKYG010000775.1:0-3067 GCA_049511215.1 Acidobacteriota bacterium
GTGCTGGTCGAGATGCTCGCGCCTTACAAGGGCCGCGTGTATGACCCTTGCTGCGGATCGGGCGGCATGTTTGTGTCGAGCGAGAAGTTCATCGAGGCCCACAGCGGCAAACTCGGCGACATCTCCATCTACGGACAGGAGTCCAACTACACCACCTGGCGGCTGGCTAAGATGAATCTGGCCATCCGCGGCATCGACGCGCAGATCGCCCACGGCGACACCTTCCATAACGACAAACACCCCGACCTCAAGGCCGACTACGTGCTGGCCAATCCGCCCTTCAACGACAGCGACTGGCGCGGCGAACTGCTCAAGGACGACAAGCGCTGGGCTTATGGCGTGCCACCAACGGGGAATGCCAACTACGCCTGGGTGCAGCACTTCATTCATCACCTCGCCCCCACCGGCCTTGCAGGCTTCGTGCTCGCCAACGGCTCGATGTCTTCAAATCAGTCGGGCGAAGGCGAGATCCGCAAGGCTATCATTGAGGCGGACCTCGTGGACTGCATGGTAGCCCTGCCTGGCCAGCTCTTCTACTCGACGCAGATCCCGGTTTGCCTCTGGTTTCTCGCACGCAACAAGAAGAACGGCCGATTCCGCGACCGGCGCGGGAAGACGCTGTTTATCGACGCTCGGAAGATGGGCACGATGGTAGACCGCGTGCACCGCGAGCTGACCGACGGAGACCTCGCTAAGATCGCCGGCACTTATCACGCCTGGCGCGGCGACAAGGATTCGGGCAAGTACACCGACGTGCCCGGCTTTTGTATGGCGGCAAAGCTCGACGACATTCGCAAGCATGGCCATATTCTCACGCCTGGACGCTACGTCGGCGCCGAGGCCGTCGAGGAGGACGGCGAGCCATTCGAGGAGAAGATGAAACGGCTTGCTGCACAATTGCGACAGCAACAAAAAGAAGCCGCAAAGCTGGACGCCGCCATCGCCGCCAATTTGAAGGAGCTTGGATATGGTGGGTGATCGCGAGACCGACAGAGCCGAGACCCGGCTCGCTCGGGGCAGACAGCGGGAGGATGCCCGGTTTCCGACCGCACCGGCGAGGCTGGGTCTGCCGCAGGATTACGCGGAGACCCTCGGCGCCATTAAACGGCGCCTCCAGGAAGATCGTCTGAGGATCGTTTTATCGGCCAACGCGGCGATGGTTCTGCTTTACTGTGACATCGGATGGATGATCCTCGAACGGCAGAATCACGCGGGTTGGGGGGCCAGGGTGATCGACCGGCTGGCCGCGGACCTGCGTGAGGCTTTCCCCGACATGAGGGGTTTCTCGCCGCGCAATCTAAAATACATGCGCGCCTTTGCCGCGGCATGGCCGGAGCGCGCAATCGTGCAAGAGGCTCTTGCACAAATTCCCTGGTATCACCACATTGCGCTCCTGGAGAAGCTCGACAAATCCGCCGAACGGCTCTGGTATGCCCGGCAGGCATTGGAGCACGGCTGGTCGCATAACATCCTGGTGCTGCAGATTCAGAGCCGCGCTCACGAACGCCGCGGCAAGGCGATCTCCAACTTCAGCGACACGCTGCCTCCGGCCGCGTCGGACTTGGCCGCCCAGGTCTTCAAGGACCCCTACCTCTTCGACTTCCTCGGCACCGCCGACCCGCGCCGCGAACGCGAGATCGAACAAGCGCTCGTGGATCACATCCAGCGCTTCCTCCTGGAACTGGGCACCGGCTTTGCCTTCGTCGGCCGGCAGGTACCGCTCGAAGTCGGCGACCAGGATTTCCGGATCGACCTCCTCTTCTACCATCTGAAGCTGCGCTGTTACATCGTCGTCGAGCTCAAGGCCGTCCCTTTTGACCCGGCCTTCGTGGGTAAGTTGAACCTCTATCTCTCCGCCGCCGACGACCTGCTGCGCCATCCTGATGATCAGCTCACCATCGGCCTGCTGCTCTGCCGCGAGAAGAACAGGGTCGTCGTCGAGTACGCGTTGCGTCACCTGAAACGCCCCATCGGCGTCGCCGGATGGGAGACGAAGCTCGTCGAGAAGCTCCCGAAGGCCCTGAAGGGCAGCTTGCCGACGGTAGAAGAAATCGAGGCAGAGCTGGCAGGCGAGTTGCGGCTGCCGCCTAAAACCCGCAGGAGGAAACCGTGAGCCGCGGCAAGGCCGCAAGACTGGACGCCGCCATCGATGCCAGCCTGAAGGAGCTTGGATATGGAGGTTGAGGCCATCCCCTTTTCAGAACTCCTCTCGGAAGTTGTAGACAACCGTGGGAGAACCTGCCCGACTGCGGATGAGGGAATTCCACTGATTGCGACTAACTGCATCCGCAACGAGTTGCTGTACCCCACTTATGAGAAAGCACGCTTCATTTCTCGCGACACATATTCGTCATGGTTTCGTGGTCATCCGAAGCCGGGAGACATCCTGTTTGTGAACAAAGCCACACCGGGGCGAGTTTGCCTTGTTCCCGACCCGGTGGACTTTTGCATCGCGCAGGACATGGTGGCTGTTAGAGCCAACGTGAAAAAGGTATATCCGAAGTATCTGTTTGCAGCGTTGCGATCGCCAATCGTTCAAGAGCAGATCGCACACATGCATGTCGGTACTCTCATTCCGCACTTCAGGAAGGGCGATTTCGACAAGCTGCTGATTCCAGTCCCAAGCCCCGACCAGCAGCAGTTCATTGGTGATTTTTACTTTAATCTGTCCGCAAAGATCGATGTGAATAGAGGAATGAACGAAACCTTGGAGGCGATGGCGCGGGCGCTCTTCACATCGTGGTTTGTGAACTTCGACCCCGTCCGCGCCAAGGCCGCCGATCTCATTCGCAATCGGATTCTCGAGGTCGGTGACGGCTACCGCGCCAAGAACTCGGAGCTCGGCGAGACTGGCTTGCCATTCATCCGCGCAGGCAACCTCAACGACGGATTCGATACCGATGGGGCCGCCCTGCTTCGCGAGGAGAGTGTCGCGAAGGCCGGTAGCAAACTCTCTTGCACCGGTGATGTCGCGTTTACGTCAAAAGGCACGATTGGTCGATTCGCCCGTGTCACACAGCACACCCAACAGTTCGTTTACTCGCCGCAGGTCTGCTACTGGAGGTCT
>JBEKYG010000776.1:0-3065 GCA_049511215.1 Acidobacteriota bacterium
ATCCCATTGCGGACAAACGCTTCTATTGCCTAATGAGTCAGGCTGTTTGTTACGATCCCGATTCCGATAGCGATTCCGACGCCGAGTTCCGATTGTGCTTAAGTGAACAGTATTGGGGCTAAGCAGCAGGAGAACCTGATGTACCAGGCGACCCGTTGGCTATTGCGCGAGGTTGGAAAAACCGATCCAAAGCGGTTAGAAACCCACCTGCTCCCACACGGGCGGAGGATTTTGCGGACTGCTTTGCGATACGCCATCGAGAGATTTCCCGCGGATAAGCACTCGGCAATTCTCCGGATGACGCGCGCCTAAACTCAACGCAGATGCCGGCAAAGGCTGGGGTGGACCCGAAGGCTCAAGACGCGTCCGGACAGACCACTCTTCGCCTGACCAAGGAGGCAAATGAGGCACCCTTGCTGATTGAGCAAGGTGCGGATCAGACGCAAGGCTCTGCGGTGAAACACGCTATGACATGCGCCGACGCAATCGGGCGCGGTACACTACACCCATCCCGCCCGCGCCGAGCGGTGAGAGGATTTTGTACGGCCCAGGCTGAGTGCCTGAGGATAGGGTCATTTCTTCAGCTCCGCGGTCCAGTTGACCACGACGGCCAACGACGAAGGGGCAGTCTCTTCCATCTGGCTGACGAAGATAAAGCGCTGGCCGTCTGCCGTCACGGCATAGCCGGTATTAGATGTTGTTCTCGCCGCCGAGAGATCGAACAGCGCTTTGGGAATGCCTGCCTCGAAAGTGCTGCCGGTCTTGATCTCCACTGCCATTAGCTTCTCATCATCCGAAAGATAGAACATCTCCTTCCCGTCGCCCCGCCAACGCGGGTTACCACCGCCCTTGGTTGAGACCTGCCACTTGCCACCCGAGGCGGGAAAGGTTTGGACGTACACTTCATGCTTCCCGGACTCGTTTGAGTCGTAAGCGATCCAGCGCCCATCGGGCGAGAAAAACCCTGACTGCTCATTGAACGGCGTCTGCAAAAACGGGAAGGGCTTGCGGTCTCCGTCCAGCGGCAAGGCCCACAATTCATCATGGGTTTTCGGATTTAATCGTTCATAGAGGATGAATCTGCCATCTGCGGACCAGTCGCTGGGAATCAAATCACCATCTGACTTGAGCAGCAACTCATCCTGCCCGACGCCGCTTGCCGGCTTTTGATAGAGTTGATAAGTCCCCCCGCGATTCGAGGCCCAGACGATGCGGCTCCCATCGGGCGACCAGATCGGCCAGATATCGTTGACAGGATCAAAAGTGAGTTTCAGGCTGGTGCCCCGCGCCAGGTCTATCACATTGATATCGTAAGTTCTGGTCTTTGGATCTCGGCTCGCCACCGCCACCCGCTTGCTGTCGGGGGAGAGACTGGCGGGAGTCCGCCTCGCCGCCTTCCAGTTGTTCGGGAGCCATGTATTGAAACGTCCCGAGGATCGTGCCTGCTCCCGTCAGCGATACTCCTTCGGTCGGCAGCGACGTGACTCTCGATCCTGGCCCCGACTCGCCGGCTTGCACTTTGGCCAGCCCGAAGTCGAGCAGCTTGGCGCCGGACTTGGTGATCATGATGTTGCCGGGCTTCAAGTCCCTATGGACGATTCCCGCGCGATGCGCCTTGTCCAGGGCGTCCGCGATCTGGATCGCGTAGCGCAGCACCTGGTCCGCAGGCAGCGGCCCTTGGCTCAACCGATCCGCGAGCGATTCGCCTTCGATCAGTTCCATCACCAGATAATCGAGACCGTCCTGATGGCCGACGTCGTAAAGCGTGCAGATGTGCGGGTGATTCAGACTCGACACGGCCCGGGCTTCGCGTTCGAAGCGCTGCCGCAGTTCCGGGTTTGCCGCCAGATGACCGGGCAGAACCTTGATAGCGACGCTGCGATCGAGGCGGGTGTCTCGTGCGCGGTACACCTCGCCCATCCCGCCCGCGCCCAGCGGCGAAAGGATTTCATATGGACCGAGTTTGCTTCCCGCGGCCACCATCATTACTTCCCTTCGGACGCAACGCCGTACCCCTCACTGCAAGCCTTCCACCACATACAAGGTCCCCAGGGTCCGATAGATTTCGTAAACACACGTCTTGCTGTCCTCGGCATACCACAGGCCCACGTTCGATGCGGAGCCCGCTTTCTCGCTCAGTTTCACTGTCTGCAGCAGCGTCCGCTTTCCCGTCCGGCAGAATGTCCGAGAAAGAGGACTCATTGAACCATTCCAGCCCCCGGCGTTCTTTCCCGGTGGCCGGGTCGATCCCGGTGATCTCCCAGCGGTTCTGCTCGTTGGAAAGAGGCACGCGGCCGTCCGCCGCTATATCCATTAGCCGAGTCCGTTGGCCCGTCGTGAGGATTTCCCGCTGTTTCCTCGAAAGGCTCACCCCATACAACTGCAGATCCGCCCCGTGTTCGGCAGCGGTGAACCAGATTTCCGCGCCGGTCCGCGACCACGCCAGCCCCTGGGCAGCCTCATATTCCTTGGTCAGCTGCTTGTGATTTCCCCCTTCATCCACCACGGACACCCACCCTCGGTCATCGCCGTACACCGGGTGTTCCAGAAACGCGACCTCCTTGCCGCTCGGCGATACGCGCACGTAGTCCAGGTAACCCGAGGTTGCGTAGATCATGTTTCCGGCTGGATATTCCAGTTGCACTTTCCGGTTCGCTTTCCGCACCACCGCCAGGGTCTTCCCATCCGGTGCATAGTCCGCCGCAATCACGTCCTTCTCCTGCACCCGCGGCGTCCCGCCCGCCATCTGCGCCTGCGCGATGCGCTCCGCGAGCGTTCAACCCTCCGCCAGTTCCATCACCAGGGCGCGCGTGCCCGCGGACTGCTCGAGGCCATATACGGCGGCGATGTTCGGGTGATTGAGGGATGCCAGGACGCGCGCCTCGCGTTCGAAGCGCGCCATGCGCTCGGCGTCGGCCGCGAACGCATCCGGGAGGACCTTCAAGGCGACCTCGCGGTTCAGCTTAGTGTCGCGGGTGCGGTACACTTCGCCCATGCCGCCCGCCCCGAGAGGCGCGATGATCTGATAGGGTCCCAGAAACGTTTCAGAAGACAGGGTCACAACC
>JBEKYG010000777.1:0-3063 GCA_049511215.1 Acidobacteriota bacterium
CTCAGACAGTACTACGCGGGCTCAAGCGCTTCCAAGATATTGCGCTGGGAGCGAAGCTGCTGGGTGGCGAACTAACCGATGTGGTTGCTATTAAATGATTTCCGGGGCACGCGCAGCGCTAGGTGCTCGTCCATGGTTTCCACATTGAACACCGGAATGGTGGGATCGATATCCCGCTTGATCCTTACAATGGCAGCTTTCAGAGCTTTTGCGTCTCCGGTGTTGTGTGCCACCAGCGTCATCCTGGGAGAGTAGTTTTGCGAAAGGGGGACATAGATCATTGGATAGGGCGCTTCATCGAGCCGGTCCTTCTTGCTGTCGCCGGCCACCGCAATACCCAGGGTCTTGCTGGCAGATTTGCGCGGTGCAGGGCGTGGATGCTCTTTGGCGAGCTCTTCGTCCAGGCGCAGGTGTGCCTCGTGTCCCAGACCACTACTCTCCCTACCGGCAAGGCAACGATGGCGTCTCTTAGGCCGGATATAACGAAGACTTTTCCTGCTGAATAGATTCCCCGCCACTGGCTGGCTTCTCGGTATCGGCGCGCCATTTCTGGCAGCGGGATACATCGAGAAGCTCTTGTTTCAGGTCGAGCCCACCGTGACAGCGCTCTGAACCTGCCCTTCGAGGAGCTTTATGTGCGCGCCCCAATCGAGTTGTCAACAGCTAAATCGGTCGTAATCGACTGTTCGCAGGAGGACGAGGGTAGGTGTCGCAATGCTGGCCAGATTCTGCGCATGCGAGGGTTTTCGAAGGTAGCAACCTTCAAATAATGATGGTTCACAGTCGCATTAGCATAACGATACGACGGAGGTTTGTAGATTATGCCGGAACTCGACATAATGCGAAAATTCTGCGCGCGGCAACGTTGCGGGTGTAAAATTGTAAGTATTCTGACAAGGTAGGATTCCTTAGAGACCTGTGTCATAGCCGTAGGTCAGGAGAACGGTGTCGCGCAAATCCTCGAAATCCATTCAGTTCGCAATCATTGTGTTTCCACTCACGTTACTTCTGTGCGCGGGTTTCGAACTGGGATTGCATCAAAACTCCCCGATGCTGGCGGATGTGTCGGCCAGGAGCACGTACATAGTGATAAATGGGATCCGCCTCCACTATCTAGAATGGGGGCGGAGAGGGCAATCAATCGTGTTGATTCATGGCCTATATGACGACGCCGGTGTGTGGAAATCTCTGGCTCCTTTGTTGGCGGTTGATTCTCACATCCTAGCACCGGACCGCCGTGGGGCTGATGATGGGGAAGTATCCAAGAAGGGCCCTGATACACAAACGCAAATCAACGATCTTCTAGCATTGATTCGGAGCCAGAATCTCAGTCCTGTGACACTTGTTGGTCACTCCGCCGGCGCAGAGATCGCCTTAAGAGTCGCATCGCAGCACCCTGAGGTGGTTCGTTCCGTAATCATGATTGAAGGGGGATTCTGGCCGCCCAGCCGTGATTACGATCCGGAGTCCCTCTACCCTCGTGTGTCGTCCCCGGTTTTGTTGATCGTGGCGCACCAAAACCAGCCAGGCGTGGATCTGTTGACAGAGTATCAAAGGCGAGGAATCAATTACTTCGATCAGATAAAGAAGGCAGAACAGCATGTTAAAGAAGTCGCCGAGTCAAGGCTGCAACACGGCAAGATGGTAGTAATAGAAAACTCCAGCCATTGGGTTCAAAAAGACCAACCTACAGTTTTGGCACAGGCGATAAAGAAATTCCTCTCAGGAATTCGGTGAACCTGTAACGGCGTCATTGAAGACGCGCACCGATCCGCACGACGATATCTACGGCAAAGAACATAATTGAGCGTAGATTTAGAATGCATGCCGGCTTTTTGCATGTAGTCCCGGACGAAATACGGGTTAGCCGGAAACCGCGCCCCTCACTCCCCCGCAGTCCGTTTCGGAGTGTTGACCACTTGGCCCGCATCTGTTTCTTCACGTGGAAATATTGTCGCAAGAACTAGAACCTGACCCGCTCCAAAATTGGCGTGCAAGTCCAGGTGGATTGGTGATTTTCATCCACTTGCCCATTCCTTGCGTTCAGGACGCAGCAGATGAGTTTTTGAACGGGCACCTGAACATCTGACCATCCTTGCGGAATGGACTGACTGGGCGCCTTTCCGAAATAATGACCACATGCATCGACCAAGCCTCCACTGTTAAGAGTACGATCACATGGAACCACAATTTCCCAGAACGCCGTTTGAACTAAGCCGCTGGCGCCGGTATCGACGATGATGCCATAGGACCACTGCGGTGCTAGCCTCGGGGTCATAGAAAGGAGGGTTCTATGACCCCACTACGTCAGAGAATGCTGGAGGAGCTCCAGCGCCGTAACTATTCCCAAACCACCATTGAAAGCTACATTCTGGGGGTGAAAGAATTTGCCGACTATTTCGGCAAGTCCCCTGCATTGCTGGGAGCGGAGGATGTGCGCCGCTACCAGTTGTATTTGATCAACGAGAAGAAGCTGGCGCCGCAAACGGTCAAGGTTCGCGTGTCGGCTTTGCGGTTCTTGTACTGGAAAACGCTCAAGCGGCGAGATCTCTATTTTGACGACCTGCCGATGCCGAAAACGCCCCTGAAATTGCCCGTGGTGCTCAGCCCCGAGGAGGTGACCCGACTGATTGAAGGCGCATCCAGCTTGAAGCACCGCACGATGCTAATGGTGCTCTACGCAACCGGCGTACGCCGAGCCGAGTTGGCACGGTTGAAGGTGAGCGACATCGATAGCAAGCTCATGGTCGTTCATATCCGCCAGGGCAAAGGGCAGCGCGACCGTGATCTTCCTATGACTCCCAAACTCCTGGAAGCCCTGCGCGAGTATTGGCGCTGGTCAAGGTCCAAGGTGTACCTGTTTCCCAGCCCATGGAGTCCCAGCGACAGAGAAGAGCCGATCACGCCGAAAAGCATCTACAACGCCTGCAAAGAAGCTGCTGGTAACCGTTTAGCCTCTAAGAAAAAAATGCAACTTTTTTCGAAAAACAGGCTGGACAAATCTCGACATTTTTGTTACCGTAGGATGGATGCAAGTCGCCAAAGTTCTCCGGCATCTCCATC
>JBEKYG010000778.1:0-3055 GCA_049511215.1 Acidobacteriota bacterium
CCATCGGCTGTTATCGTCCCCCAAATTTCCGGTAATACGGTCAACTGCAATTGACCTGGCCTGAAAGCCGGCCCCTGCCTTTCCCAATATGCGGCTGCGACCTCCTCGGCATCGAGAGTCGGGAAATCAGGGCATTCGGGCCAAAGCGTCTTCAGCTGTCGCATCAAAAACACACGCTGGCTTGCCGGCATAGGAATTCCGTAGTCGTTTAGCTTATCAGATAGTTTTGCTTCTAACTGGCCGATGTCAGGATGAGCTAACTCCTTCACGATGCGGACGGCAAACAGCTCAGAGTTCGGCACGATGAGCCGGCCTTGCTCGTCGAGCGCCGTTCTGTATCGAGGAGCGTCAAACAGTGATGTCAACGCTTGCAGTGCGGCTTGTGGATGGCCGGCTTTGTAAATGCATCTAGCTTGTGACTCCATTGCTCGCGCGACTTCCGTTGAGTCGGATGCTTTGCGTGCAATTTGTGAGTAGATATCTGCGGCAACCTGCGGCTCGTTGCTCTCAAACTCCAGCTGACGAGCGCGCAGCCATTCCGATCCCATAGGTGCCGGTCCGAGAGTAAGAACTTGTGACAGGTCCGGATAGGTTAGACGTCCTTGCTGATCATAAAGAAGCACGCTGTCGGCTGCGCCGCTTCTCACCAGATCGGCAAATGTAGAGGATCCGTTTGCACGGCCGGCTGCGCGAGAAATCGACGACAGCTTGTCTTTCCAGAAATCGTTTACCCGCACGGCAGCAAGCTGCAGCTGAGGCTGATAGGCATCCGCCAACCGCTGGCGGACTGCGAGCCGTTCGTTTTGCATGGCCTGGCTCATGAACCACAGAACACCCGCGGTTGGCGCCATCACGCCCGTGACTACAATGATGAGGACGAGCCACGTTCTTTGGCCGTGGCCATCACGACGTATTCTGCTCACCCAAGACACCATGATGTGCCCTAATTAAACCGCAATCCGTTGACAATGGAGTCGAAAACTGGGCGCATCTCCTCAAAAACTTTCTTCCCCGCTTGCATTGTCAGTTCTACTCGCCGAGTCCCTGTATAGAACACGACGTAATAATCCACCATCTCAGCGCCTGATTCTCGCTGGCGATAATCGCCGATCACGCGGAGTGCCGGGAAACCGGAAACCTGAATAATCTCGTGTTCTCCACGCCTTGTATAAGGACTCAAATTCTGGGCGCGCAGCGGAAGAAAAAGCTCCAACTCCGCGACTATCTTTGGTGATCTCGGATCAGACCCCCACAAGTAGCTGCTCAGGAAGCATTCCGCTTTCAGCTCAGGAGAGATGATTGTGATACCGGACATTTCGAGAGAATTTTCGTTTGGCATGCGATAAATCTGCCATCCGGCAGGAACCAACCATTTGAATCCCCAAGTCGGATTCTCCACTTCGTAGTCCCCATCCTTCGGCGCCGAATGCGCGGATGCCAATTCGATCTCGCTGTTATCGGAAAAACTAGCCTTCGCGACGTAAGCATGGCTGTCGGCAGTGATCCAAACCGTCTGTTCATTTGCCACACCTCTTGGCCCACGGGATATCAGCATCCGGTAACAATCAAGCGTGCCGGCAGGCACCGCAATTTTCTCCCGTCCTTCGACCAGGACGCGGGTTTCGGTGACGGCGCCATCGAGGATGTTGAACAATGGAACCGTAATCTGGAGGCCATCCGCTAACGGCAGACGCCGAACGAGTTGAAAGATCTGCGAATCATCATAGACCATCTTTGTCAGGGGAATATCCCCGGGCGTGCCCCTTTTTGATGGCTGTATCTGCGCATGGCCGGCCAGGAATCTCGCGTGAGCGTCGACGCCACGCCCAATGATGTCTGAGCTGAAAGGCGCCAGACTGCCCGCGTCTGCCACTACATTCTTGATCATGACATTGCCGATCCCTGGATGAAACTCGTAGGCCCTGGAGAGCCACTCGAAATGCCATGCCTTCCGGCCGTTTTCTTCCGCGGCATCCACACGCAAAACCTGAAGCCCCGAGGCTCCACTCGCTTTCGTCTTCTGGACGAATTCCTGGACTTCTCCATCCTGCCATGGCGCCGGACGGAGCTGGATTTCGGTCGGAATCAGCACCGCCGGAATCCGGGCAATCAGATCTTTCTGCTCCGGGTAAAGCCGAGCCAACTTGGAGAAAGTTGCTTGAGCATCTGCTTGTCTTCCACTCTTCTGATAACAGATACCCAGGCGGTACAGAGCTTGCACCGCAATCGGCCGTGCCGCATCCGTGTTCCCGATGATTTGCAGATAAGTACTGATGGCGTCCGAGAGGTTGCCAAGTGTTTCTTCAGCGTAGATCCCCTTTTCGAGGAGCGCAGAGTTCGATTGCGTCCAACTGCCCGGGCTCATTCCCATGATCAAGACCAGGGCCAACCCGATTCGTACTACAGTGTGCATGTTGCCCTCCATTTCCGATAGTTGGTAGCTATGACCATTCACCTGGAATGAGCTTAGGACAACAATGTTACCGAATTGTTACCACTTCATTACCTTTGCATCCAAATATCAATAAATTTCTGGCGAACCTTTCCGAAACCTTTCGCGAACCTATCGGAAACAGTGACCCGTGATCCGTGACCCGTGACTAAAAGCCTACGCCTCGCAAAACGAGGCGGCGGGTCACCTGGCCTTGGTTCCGGCTTTGCCAAGCCAGTCTGTGAGCAGCTCCGAAACCAGAGCCGAGAATTCCCGGCTCCGATCCTGTTCTATCAGGGCAATCTTGACGCTTTTGTACAGATCCTTTTGGAGATAAGCGGTGACCTGTTCGAATTCCGGGTTCGAGCGTTTCCCAGGCTCCCGGCCTCGAGCCTGTTGTGGCGTTCGTTTCTTATTGGCAACCGCTGTGACCTTACCACTTTTGCCTTTTTTCACTTTAGCGTTTCCCTTCCGACCCGCTGATAGTCGCGCCAGGCGTCATGTCGGCGCGGATCGCTCATCTCAATGTGATGATAATGGGTTAAGTATAGCGCGTAAATACAATCCGGGTACGCACATATTTGAGTAGCCGAGTCGTTTTTGGCTTTACCTGCCTCGGCGTAT
>JBEKYG010000779.1:0-3052 GCA_049511215.1 Acidobacteriota bacterium
GGCCACAACTGGGTCAAGGATCGGTACGTAAGCCCGGCGAAGCCTCTGACCAGGTTCTTTCACGAGACGGTTCTCGAAGACGGGACGGTCGCCAGAACCAAGAGAATCTATATCCCGTCGAAGCTGGATGATAACCCGGCTTTGACTCGCAGTGATCCGGACTACTGGCACCGAGTAGTCGAATCGGCGGCAGACAATGAAGCATTGCTGAAGGCGTGGCGGTGGGGCATTTGGGACATCGTGGCCGGCGGCATGTTCGATGATCTGTGGCGAGAGCAGGCTCATGTTATCCAGCCGTTCATGGTGCCGCCGAGTTGGCGAGTCGACCGCTGCTTCGACTGGGGCAGTTCGCAGCCGTTTAGTGTTCAGTGGTGGGCGGAGTGTGATGGCACTTCCCTGCCGAACGGAAAGAGTTATCCGCCGAAAACCCTGTTTCAAGTCGCCGAATGGTATGGCTGGAATGGGAAGCCGAACCAAGGCTTGAGGATGGATGATGTCCAGATCGCGCGTCAGATCCTCCAGATTGAGGCCAATCTGAGGGGCACGATCCTGCAGCCCGGAACAACGATTTACCCTGGTCCGGCGGACTTGCCGGACACGAAGAGAAACGGCGTCACGATCGAAGACGAGATGGCTCGCGTCGGTGTCAGGTGGACGAAACCCGACAAGTCCAGCCGGGTGACAGGATGGAAGAACGTCCGCAAAATGCTGAGAGCATCCCGGCAGTCTCCTATGGAGGAAGCCGGGCTGTTCGTGTTCAACACCTGCCGGCAGTTCATTAGGACATTTCCTGTTCTCCCACGGGATGAACGGAATCCAGATGACGTTGACACGACCGCTGAAGATCACCCGGGCGACGTCTGCCGCTACCGTGTGCAGGAAGTCCGGCGTGAGGTCAAGGTGGTCAAACTCAAGGGGTTTTAATGCCGAGGCGATCAAAACTTCAGGCCGCAATCAACAAAGGGCAGTTCGATTCGTATGACATCGAACAGGTCTTCTGGATCGACTCGTCCGGCTGGGATGGCTGGCGTCCGAAGGAAATGGGACCAGCGCTGATGGACGAGTCGATGTTGTGCAGGTCGGTCGGATATGTGATCGACGAAGACGATTTGCAGCTCGCCCTTGTAGGCAGTGAGGCTGGCGAGACGTTCAACGACAGGCTGCATATCCCGAAGGTGGCGATCATTCACCGCCAGTTACTCAGGAAGGCGGAGGAGGCACTCGATGCCGGTTACGGACAATCACGCAAACTATGATGAAAACTGTGACTTCTGGAGCAGATGCCGGGATGTCGTCAACGGGACCGATGCGGTCAAGGCTGCCAAGGAAGCCTTGTCGCTAGTCAAAACCTGACCACGGCTCTGCAATGGCATGCCGTCTGGATGAGAGCGGGCGAATCGGAAGTCAGCGTCCAGTTGAACAAGGACTTCGACAACGCCCGGATGACGCCCGAAGAATGCGCCAAACTGACTCTCAGCTGGCAAGCGGGCGGAATGTCCTGGAAGACGTTGTACTACAACCTGGAACAGGGCGAGTTGACACGTCCTGGAATCGACGCAGATCAGGAGCGGCTGGACATAGAATCGGAGCGGATTGACTTTGCTCCGCTGGATCCAACCACACAGAACGGCCCGGCACAAAAAGGCGCCGGCGCAACGTAGGACCGTCTCCTTTCCGGTCCTACACGAAGGGTCACCTGAAGCAGCCTTCTTGCCCCGGTGCACAGGGGTCGCGCGGGTGGCCCTTTTCCTACAGTTTGGCGAAGGTTCCGAATTTGTCAAAGTAGCATCCCTCGTTTTTCTTACAGAGGCAGTGATGGCGAATCCGCTCGAAAACACCGATGCAATCATGCGGTTCGCCGCGGCCAAGGAACGCGAGATTGTGGCGGATCTTGCCGACGTGCTGAGTTCGTTGGTCGATGATCCCGCCGTCATCAGGGATATTAAGGCTGCGATGGCGCGAAATGACCTGGCCGGCGCACTCCGGGCGGTGCCGTTGGACAAGCTGCCCAAGGCTCTCAAGTCAACGATCGCTGGACACATCTGGGACACGTTTGAGAAAGCGGCAGACCTTGCACCGTTGCCCAAAGCCGTGGCCGCCTCGATGCGGTTCGATGTCACCAACCCGCGTGCAGTCGAATACATCAGCACCATGACCATGAATGCCGCGCTCCAGATTCAGCAGGATGCTGTCGAGGGCGTGAGAGCAATCATCCGCAGGGCATTTGTGGAAGGGATGCACCCCTACGAGGCTGCCCGAGAGATCAAGACCCTGATCGGACTCACACCAAACCAGGTAAAAACGATTGCAAACTACAGCAAGTTTCTGGACTCGATGGGCGACAGAGAAACCCTGGTCAACATCGGCCAGGGAGCAATGGACCGGCTGAAGCGTGCCGGAGTGAGGGGCGTGGGTTCCCTCTCCCTGACTCCAGAGAAAAAGCAGGAACTTCTGGGGAAGTACACCGCCAGGCTGATCAAAGAACGGGCGATAGGGATCGCCAGGACCCTTACGATCGAGGCATCGAACGCAGGCCAGAATGAATTGTGGCGGCAAGCCGAAGATGACGGCCTGATTGATTCAAGGCTCTGGCAGAAGGTCTGGATTGCGGCGCACGATGAGAGAACCTGCCCGCTCTGCGGCGCCCTGCATGGACAGGGACGAGAACTGAGCGGCACATACCCCGATGGGACAGGCATGCCGCCGAGGCATCCAAACTGCAGATGCAGCGAGGGACCGGTCAAGCGGTCAGACGCCAAGGAGCTCCTGCCCTTCCATGCTCAGGTCGCGGCAAAGGTAGCGAAGCGGATCGAGAAACCTATGCGCGTACTCGGGTAGGATGGTCAGTTTCTGATATAGCTCTGATATGATCAGGGGGAGCCACCACATCACAGAACGCCATATTTGGGGCGCACCGTAGTTTCCGGTTTCGCCACTTTACAACAATTGAGATCGATTCTCTCCATAAATTGCAGTCAAAACAGGGGAAAGCGGCAGTATTATTGCACGAATTATGATTGCATAGGATGCCTTGATTTCCGAGGTAAGCATC
>JBEKYG010000780.1:0-3047 GCA_049511215.1 Acidobacteriota bacterium
GGATCCAGATGGGGTCCAATCCTTACCTGGTCTTTATGAGTAACGATGTCGAGCTTGCGCACGGGTGGCTGGGAAACATGATTGCGTTCCTGAATACCCATCCCCGCATTGCCGCGGTCGGGCCGCTCGATTCCAACAAGCATGACTGGCAGTGTGTTGACCGTGTGCGTGAGAAGATGGTTCCGCAATTGCCTCACTTTTTTACCGAGGACATTCGCGAACGCAACCGGATTCTTCAATATCACTTTCAAAACACAGGGATCCTTGTCGATCATGCCCTGGCCTTTTTCTGCACCGCGTTTACCCGGCGGGCCATCGCCAAAGTGGGCCTGTTGGAGGGCGCCCGTGGCAACCACGATGCCGATTACTGCCGCAAGTTGAGAAAAGCGGGATATGTGCTGGGGCTCTCCCTGGGCACTTATGTCATCCGCCACGGGAACATCACGTACAAGACAGTAGGCGACAGACAGAAGGCGACGGGCAGGAAGCAGCAAGCCGTCTGCAACAAGTAACGGTAACTGTTTAGCCCTTTCAAAAGCAGCCACGGATTCCACGGATTTATATGCATATGGCATGCGCGTATTGAGGCGCACCAAATGATGCCGTCGTCTTTGCCTCCATCCTGGAGGCTGCAAGAAACACCGCCTTTTGGTAGTGCCTTCATAAAATCGGTGGAATCCGTGAAATCCGTGGCAGCTTTTTGCTTTTAAGGGACATCTCGATAACCACAGGGCTAAACAGGTACGAGTAACGAGAACTCTCCTGCTGCGCGCTGTCCTCAATGCCGGCCGCTCACGCTTCCCGTCACTGCGTGCCGCTTACTGATCCTGCTGGTACATGTAGCCTTGGCCGCGGATGCTTATAAAGTAACGTGGGTGGTCCGGCTCAGGTTCGAAATACTTCCGAAGCCGCACGATGAAGTTATCCACAGTCCTGGTCTCTACATCGGAGTGGTACCCCCAGACTTTCTCCAAAAGCTCGGCGCGTGACACTACGCGATTGGGCTGTGCCGCCAACACCTCGAGCAGGCGGGCCTCAAGCGCGGTCAGTTGCAGCTTGCCGTGGGGTCCGGCGGCCGTCAGTTGATCAAGGCTGACCGTGTAGCCTGCGATGCTGATTACCCGCTGGGGCTCTGCCGGATCGGCATACCAGCAGCTCCTCTGGAGTATGCGTCGGACTCGCAGCAGCAGTTCGCGCAGGTGAAACGGTTTGACCAGGTAATCATCCGCGCCGATCTCCAGCCCGTGGATGCGGTCGACTTCGGCTGTGCGGGCGGTGAGCATCAATATCGGCAGCCTCTGATCCCGCTGGCGCACCCGGCGCGCAACCTCAAAGCCGTCCATCTCCTCAATCATGATGTCGAGTATGATCAGGTCAAATCGCTCGCCGAGCAGCCATTGGAGCGCCTCCCGGCCGCTCGGGGTGGCGCGCACCCGGTACCCCTCCTGCTCGAAATTAAAATGCAGCGACCGGGCGAGATTGATTTCATCCTCGACCAAAAGAATCAGTGGACTGTTTTTTTCGCTCTCAACCATCCCAAGGCCTCATGATGGGCCTTCAGCCTGAGCGCCAAGACTTCTGCGGGCCGTGATTCCCCAATATCGACGCACCCGAGGCAGGCTCACGCTGAAAGTAGAGCCGCGCCCCTGCCCCGAACTGGCCGCCCAGACTTTGCCCTTGTGGTCCCTCACGATATGCCGGACGATATACAAACCCAGCCCCGTGCCCGGGACCCTGCTTTCTGCGCCACGCCAGAACATCTTGAAAATGTTCTTTAGGTCCTTGGGGGCGATCCCGACGCCGCTATCAATGACGTCCAGGCGGCACCTGCGCAGATCACGGTGCAGCCGGAGCCGGATGGTAGATCCGCGAGGTGAATACCGGCCTGCATTTTCGATCAGGTTGGCGAGGACCATGCGCATCGCGGCACGATCGATAGCCACCCGGGCGTCGCCCCCTTTTTCGAGGACGACGAGGTGGCCGTCCTTTTCGAACAGATGACGGTCTTCTTCCAGCACCTTCTCAACAAAATGGCGCATGCTGACTGGTTCCAGACTGTATCTGCCGCGTTTTTTCTCAATGCGCGCGGCCCCCAGGATCCTGTCGATGAGTGTGGCGAGGCGCTCGGTATCGACGAGCATCATCGACAGGAAATCCTGCCTCTGTTCAATCGAAAGCTCACGCAGGGCCATGGTCTCGAGGGCAAGCTGGATCGAAGCGACCGGCGATTTTAGCTCATGGGTAACGTTCGACACGAAGGCGCGCTGCATCTGATTCAAACGGTGCTGCTTGTTCCAATAAATGAAAATGACCGTAGCGCCCGCCAAAATCAACGCGAGGAGTATGCCGCCTTGCACCAGGGGGAGCCACGTCTGTCGAGGCACTTCCGTCGGGGATGTGAGCTGCCCTGCCATTTGACGCAGTTGTGCGTGATTCTCGAGATACCATCGGATCCAGACCACCATGAGCAGGACCCACAAGACCTGCATCAAGAGAAAGATAGTGACCGGATGGTAGAGCCAGCGCGCCTTGCTCCGCATGCCCCTATTTTACACCTATTGACGATCGGAAACTGCGATTCAGGCACTGAGGGAAAAACCTCAGCCACGAAGAACACGAAGAAAACGAATTGGGGCGGTTTCAAACAGCAGAAAAATTAAACCGGATGACACGAACTCCGGAGGAAAAATGAGTGACACTCCCTGGGCCAGCGCCCGGCGCTTGTTTTATGTGGAAGCACTTTTCCTTTCGGAGGAGGAAAGGAACGCCCTTTCCTGCTGTGATTCACTGCGCCACCACAGGACCAGAGCGGTGGTGGCGGCAAGAAGCATGGCGGCGAAAACGCCCGCGTCCATGCGGTAGGCGGGATGGCGCAGCAGGCTCTGCAGTAGGGGTATGGCTCCTGTCCAGGCAAATGCAACCAGGTATCCGCAGGCATTGCGGCGTAAGAGCCAGATCAACCCGGCCTCGGCCGCCAGGCCGATGCCCAAGTCCAGGAAGTTGATTGCGAAACCGAGCAGTGAGTCCGCGGCAGTCAGAGCCAAAAC
>JBEKYG010000781.1:0-5628 GCA_049511215.1 Acidobacteriota bacterium
ATAGTTTTTTGCGCATCGTTCATGCCGTGGCTGAAGCTGAAGATCGAGGCGGAGACAAGCTGACCGCGGCGGAAAATGTGATCGACGCTCCGGGGTGAGGAGCGTTTGAAGAGAAAGTACATCAGCATCATCATCAGCCGTCCCAATATCAATCCCACAACAGGGGCAATCACTATGTAGGGCACGACCTTCAGCAAGCCGTCAAACTTCAATGCAACGAGCCCGGCATGGGATACAGCTGCGCCCGCGAATCCGCCGACGAGAGCGTGAGAAGAACTCGAGGGGAGGGCCAGGTACCAGGTAAGCACGTTCCAGATGATGGCTCCGAGCAGTCCGAACAGCACCATGTAAGGGTCGAGAAACTGCGGGTGGACAATGTCCCTACCGATCGTAGCCGCGACCCTGGTTTCGAAAAAGAAGGCTGCGGCAAAGTTCCAGAACGCGGCCAGAATTACGGCCGCGAACGGCGAGAGAACACGCGTCGCCACGATAGTGGCGATGGAGTTGGCGGCATCATGGAAGCCGTTCAGGAAATCGAATCCCAGCGCAATTACGATGACGATGCAAACAAGCAGTACTTGGCTATCCATCTCACCTCCAAACCCCATGCACCGCGGATCTGCAGCTCGTAGCCGGAGAACGATTATCTAATTAGCACGCCAAGTTGGATGTGAAGATTGCGTGAAGTAAAGGTTAATGAAGAATTAAGGAGCATCTGAACCGGATGTCAACCAGGGTGCGGATCGAGTGCGCCTTCAGGACCGCGATGAAATCGTCGAGCGTGCGCGTCGAATGGCCGATGGTGTACATATTCGCCATATGATTTCGGCCCCTATGATTTCAATGCCGCTTCACCGGGTAAATCCTCCAATACCTGTTTTCCCGTCACTCGGTACCCCGTCTCTTCAGTCAGTGCTCAGTTCTAGAAGTTAAATCTGAGCGCGAACTGGATCTGGCGCTTGGTGCCGATTTCGAATTGGGAATATACCGGGGGCTCGCGAGCCCCCGGCTAGTTTTTGTCACTCCTTCGAGTCGAGCCAGCCCAGTGCTGCCCGCTATGCGGGTGGCAGCTGACGGTGGCGGAATTTGTCAGATCGAGTCCCTCCCATGGGAATCCAGGCCGGTTAGAAATTTACCCGGAGTGAAAACTGGATCTGCCGGTTAGTGCCGGAACCCACTTGGTTTGACACCGTAGAGGTCAGCGCGCCGAAGGTGCCGCCGGCCGCGCTTTGGGTATACGCCTGGCCGGGCTGCAGGATTCCAGTCGCGTCATTCAGGCGTGGCGTGCCGCCCCCGGGCGCTGCAAACACCGGGTGGTTGAGGATGTTATAGCACTCGGCCCGGAATACGAAGTTCACGTTCTCGGAAATCGGGAACTTCTTGGACAATGTGAGGTCCAATTGGCTGATGCCCGGCCCCCGTAAGGCATCGCGGCCCAGGTTGCCGAATGTGCCCGGCTGCGGAACCGCGAAGGCCGCTGGGTTGATAAAGAACGTGCCACTGTTCACGTAGTAGGGATTGACTCCCGGAACCACGTCGGGGCGGCGTACGTTGCGGCTGGAGCCGCCGCCGGGGACGTTGACGATCGGGGTCGTCATCACCACGCCGTTGGTAACCACCGGGGCCGCACTGATCGCGCCCGTCACATTGTTGCGGTAAACGATGTCCGGCCGCACGATCTCTACGTCAAGCGGCAGACCGGTCCGAGCGTTGAAGAGAGTGCCGATCTGCCATCCAGCCAGCAGGGTCTTTGCTAGCGGGCCGGCGCTGGCCCCAAACGCTTTTCCTGTCCCGAACGGCAATTCGCAGAGCGCGCTGAGATTGAAGCTCTGGCGCACATCCGAGATATTGTCGCCATGTTCAGACGTGAAGCTGAAGTTATTGGCGGAGGTTCGAGCATCCTTGGAGCCGTTACTGTCTCCGATGCTGTGCGACCACATGTACTGGGATCCCAGGGTCAGCCCGCGAGAGAAACGCCGGTTGAGCAGCACCTGCAAGCCATTGAAGTTATCGGATCCGCCGCTGGTCTTGGTATCGATTTCCGCGAACCGGTTCGTTACTGTGGTTCCGTTGACCACGCTGAACTCGCGCACCGCCGATCCCACCCCAGTGGTGGGATTCATGACCACGCCAGTGATCCTGTTGGTGATGCCGCGCAAGAACAGGTTTCGCCCCTGGCTGCCCACATACCCCACCGTCAGTATCGCGTGGCCCGGCAGTTGTTGCTCGATCGAAGCGGAGTACTGCAAAACCTGTTCCGGAATCCTGTAGTCCGGAAGATAGGCACGGGGCTGGAACTGCAGGTTGGGATCGTTGACGTTGTAGTTCGAAAGAATGGTCTGCGCGGTCACCGGATAGGTCAGCAGCGGCCCGCTAGTGATGGTCCGGTTGATGCGATCGTTGGTGGCCGGCTGGGTTTGGCCTTCGGTCAGGCCCGGACCATAGAAATAACCGCCCCCGACGCGAAGCACGGTCTTGTTCTTGAACGCTCCGGGCGACCAGCTGAACCCGAGCCGCGGCGCGAAGTTCGTCGTCTTCATGGTGTACCAGTCGTTCGTGTAGTTCGGAATGAGAGTGCCGGTCGGGACCTCAAACCAGACAACTTTGTCGTTGACCTCGTGCAGCGGGCTGTAATATTCGTAGCGCAAACCGTAGTTCATCGTGAGGTTGGGCTTGATCTTCCATTCGTCCTGTGCGTAGCCGATATAGAACGTCTGGCGCATGATGGAAAACCCCGACTTGCCGGTAAATGGGCTCAGTGCGGTGGTATCGCCATTGAATGCGACCTGGGACGGAGCATCGGCCAGGAAGGCCTGAATATTGGAGAAGCTATAGGTAGTGCCTCCATAGAACGCGGTCTTCAAATGTTCGGGCCGGATTTCGACTCCAAACTTTACGATGTGATTGCTGTGAATCCAGGTCAGGTTATCGATAAAGGACAGGGAATAATTCGTAAACGGCGCGGCGCGGCCGTTGAGGGCGCTCGACAACTTTAACTGGCCGGTCGGAGAAGCGATACCGACGGACCCTTGCTGTCCCCCGGTGCCGGGCACGGTCGGAGCATTGGCGTATACGCGGGTCTTGGGTGCGTTGAGCCCGACCTTGATCTCGTTGAGCAAAGTCGGCTTGAAGGTTTGAGTCAGGGCCACCACCGCGTTTTGCGGGACGGCGTAGTAATTGATGCTGCTGCCAGTGGAGTTCGCTGTCACCAGACCATAACCCTGGTCGCGGTTATAGCGGAAGTACATTCGGTTTTTGTTGTTGATAATGTAGTCCAAACGGATGTTGCCGGAATACTCGTCGATGGAGCCGGGCTCCTGAACATTGACAATGTCAAACAATGAGTTGGTGGAAGGAGTCTGCCCGACCGGAAAGGCCTGCAGCAATTGCCGGATGGCGGGATTCATACAGGTCGGTGTCGTTTGCTGCGGTGTTCCGGGAGGGCAATCGGGAAGGGCGCGCACCGCGGCACTCGGCGTCGATTCAATGAACGGTGAGGTTGTCCTCTGCTTCAGCACTTCCAAGCCTGCGAAGAAGAACAGCTTGTCTTTCTTGATCGGGCCGCTCACGGATCCGCCGAATTGATTCAGGCGCAGAATCGAGGGGTTGGCGCCATCGAAAAAGTTGCGGGCGTCCAGCGCATCGTTGCGGAAATACTCGAACAGGCCGCCATGGAAGGTGTTGCCTCCGCTCTTGGTAATGATGCTGATTTGGCCGCCGGTTCCTGTGCCGAATTCCGCCGGGTAGTTGTTCGAATCCACACGGAACTCCTGCACATTTTCCATGCTGGCTTGCAGGCGGAATGGGCCGGGGATCTCGCCGTTGAAGTTGCTCGGGTTGTTGCTGATGATGCCGCCGCCTTCGATACCGTCGTAACGGATCGCGTTCTCCTCGTAGGAACGGCCGTTGAAGCGCATGTCGTCGAAGGTTCCGGCCCCGAAGTTTACCGCTCCGGGCGTCATGAGATAGAGCTGCGAGATCTGCCGGCCATTGATGGGCAGTTGCGCGACTTCCCGGGAACTGATGTTGGCACCGATGGTGGCGGAGGTATGGTCCAGGATCGCCAATTCGCCGCTCGATACTACCACTAC
This sequence comes from Acidobacteriota bacterium, assembly GCA_049511215.1. Taxonomy (GTDB): domain Bacteria; phylum Acidobacteriota; class UBA6911; order UBA6911; family UBA6911; genus JAFNAG01. The sequence goes on from JBEKYG010000781.1 coordinate 4,092, forward strand.
CGTATTCACACCGGCGGGTTGCACGGTGACGTCCAAGGTGCGTGTTTGCCCCACCTCCAAGGTGACGCCGGTGTACTGCGCGGGCGCCATGCCGCTCGCGGTGACGTTCACCGCGTAGGTGGAAGGTCCTAACTGCGTGACGGTAAAAACGCCTTGCTCGTTCGAGGTAACGTTGCGCGTCTCGCCGGTCTTCTCATTCTTTACTGAGACTACGGCGTTCGGCACCACAGCCTTCGTGGTATCCGTGACAGTACCGGCAATACGGCCCGTGTCGCTCTGGGCCGCGGCGATCGCACCCAGTAACATTAATGCCAGGAGAAAGGTGCATCCGGGAAGTACTACTTGGCGGATAACACTTGCTATCCTCGATTTAACACAAGCCGCGGATTTGGCGGCAGTTTTATGATTTGACATCTCCGTCCTCTCAGCAGGGTTGATAATTTGGTACCGGCAATGCAGGGAAGTCCCTCCATGCGCTTCTTGTAGGACCTTGACTTTAGATGGTCGAAGTTAAGCGCGCGTCAGAAGAATGTGAAGTTTTCGTTAAGTTTTCCAAGAAGGCCGGGAGTACGTGTTTAGCCCTGTGGTCATCGAGATGTCCTTTAAAAGCAAAAAGCTGCCACGGATTTCACGGATTCCACGGATTTTATGAAGGCACTACCAAAAGGCGATGTTTCTTGCAGCCTCCAGGATGCAGGCAAAGACGACGGCATCATTTGGTGCACCTCGATACGCGCATACCATATGCATATAAATTCGTGAAATCCGTGGAATCCGTGGCTGCTTTTGAAGGGGCTAAACAGTTACGGCCGGGAAAGTATGCCCACGCTGATTCCGACCCCGGGAAGAATCAGATTACAGTCTAGACAATTTGAGTGGGCACAGTTTTCCTCGCCCGGCACTCACGCACGACGTAGATTTCTGATATTCAAAACCCGTTGATCGGCGGCTCATAATAGGGTAGTAAGCATTCAGGAAATGGCCTGGTGGTTCGATACTTACCAATGACACATTCGCCGGGCAGGGAGAAATTCGTGAAAGGCCGTCTTTTCTGGAAATTTGGGTTGGTTCACCTTGTTCTTCTCTTGCTCGTCCTGCTGGCCGTCGACACCTACGTCGCCTTCTCGCTTCGCCGTGAGTATCTCGATGCGGCCTTTGGGCAACTGCAATCCTTGTCTCACCTTGCCGAACTCCGCCCTCCGGAGTCGGCCAGTGGGACCGCACTCAAGGAGTGGACTGCCTGGATGGCCGGCACAGGCATGCGCGTCACTTTGGTCGCTCCAGACGGCAAAGTGCTGGAGGACTCCGCTGATGATCCTCTCAAAATGGACAGCCATGCCGGCAGGCCGGAGATCAAAGAAGCGCTGGAGAAGGGCACGGGCCGTGCCGTGCGTCATAGCGCCACGATCGGGCATGACCTGGTTTATTTGGCAATTCGCCAGCCGACGAGGGACGGACAACCCCTGATCATCAGATTCTCTGTTCCGCTGCATCGCCTGGATGAGGCTCTTACCGGCTTTCGGCGCAGCCTTTGGGC
>JBEKYG010000782.1:0-3042 GCA_049511215.1 Acidobacteriota bacterium
GACCAGCCGCGCAGGAGCAGAAGGCGTGGCTGGCGAGCGCGGCACGTTACGACAAGAACGGTTGGATCTACCTGCACATCGAAGGGGAGCCGCGCGAGCGCGGCTACCAGCACGGATTCCTGCTTGCCAATGAGATCGCGGAAGATCTGCGCGTGTACCGGGAAGTCTGGAAGCACGAGAGCGGCATGGACTGGGAGTGGCTGGTGGAAAAATCCAGAGCAATGTTCACCCCCAGGGTAGACGCAGAGAACCTAGCCGAGATCGACGGCATCGTCGAAGGAATGGGAGCGGCAGGGGTGAAAAGCAGCCGCGACGAAATCGTCGCCTACAACGGCTATATCGATCTGGCCGGGTATTGGTGGCCGATCGAGAAAAAGAAACTCGGCGCCGAGTCTCCCAATCGGCCGTTGCAGGGGTGCAGTTCCTTCATCGCGACCGGATCCATGACTGCCGATGGGGGCATCGTGCTGGCGCACAACACCATGGATTCCTACCCCGAGGCGACGTCTAACCTGATCCTCGACATCGTGCCTGCCCGCGGTCATCGCATCCTGTGGCAGGGGCTCCCCGGGTGGGTGCATAGCGGCACGGACTTTTTTATTACCGATGCCGGCCTGGTCGGCTCGGAAACCACCATCAGCGGGTTCAGCAGTTTCGACGATAAGCAGGTTCCCGAATTCGTGCGCATGCGGCGGGCCACCCAGGACGCCTCGTCGATCGACGAGTGGGTCGAGATCATGAAGCGCGGCAACAACGGCGGCTACGCCAACGCCTGGCTGATCGGCGATACACGGACCAACGAGATCGCGCGCCTCGAACTCGGGTTGAAGTATATCGGGTTCGAGAGGACTCGCAACGGCTTTTTTACCGGATCCAATATCGCCGAAGACATCAAACTCCTGCGCCTCGAAACCGACTCGCAGAGCGACGATATCCGGAGTTCCGATGTGGCGCGGCGCGTGCGCTGGAAACAGCTCATGAAGCAATACGCGGGCAAGATCAACGTGGAACTTGCTAAAACCTTCATCGCGGATCACTACGATACCTGGCTGCTCAAGGAAAACCCTGGCAGCCGGACCCTGTGCGCTCACGGGGAATTGGACTCGCAAATATCGGGATTTCCGGCAGCCATACCATTTAATCCGGGAGGCACCTATGACGGCAAAGTGGTGGATTCGGCGATGGCCAAGCGCATGAGCTTTGTCGCTCGCTGGGGCGCGGCCTGCGGCACACCTTTCAATGCCGCAAAGTTCCTGGAGGCCCACCCGCAATACGATTGGATGGCGGGCCTGCTCAAGGATCGCCCCACCCAGCCCTGGACCGAATTCCAGGCCGGCAATAAGAAGTAATGGATAGTCGATTTCGGGGCACACAACCTCGAAATTTGATCGGGCTTGGCGAGTATTGGATTCAGCATGATTTCGAGGTTGAGCAGCCTGTCACCGAAAGTCAACTTAGTGTACGGAGGGCCCGCATGCCCGAGATCGGCCAGACCATTACGCACTATCGAATTGTCGAGAAACTTGGCGCCGGAGGCATGGGCGAAGTCTTTCTCGCCGAAGACAGTCATCTGAACCGCCGCGTTGCCATCAAGGTTCTGCCCGATGCATTCGCCAGAGACCCGGAACGGCTGGCCCGCTTCGAGCGCGAGGCCAAGCTGCTGGCGTCACTCAGCCACCCAAACATCGCTGCCATCCATGGGCTCGAAAAGACGGACGGAAGCCCTTTCCTCGTCATGGAATTGGTCGAGGGCGAAACGCTGGCTCAGCGTATTGCCAAGGGTCCATTAGCGGCCGACGAAGCCCTGGAGGTCTGCCGCCAGATTGCAGAAGGTCTGGAATGTGCGCATGAGAAAGGAATCATCCACCGGGATCTGAAGCCCGCCAATGTCAAGATCACGCCGGAGGGCAAGGTCAAGATCCTGGATTTTGGCCTGGCAAAAGCATTCCAGGAAGAGTCCGCTTCAGGCGACCTCTCGCATTCCCCAACGATTACCGAGGCAATGACTCGCGTGGGCGTGATCCTGGGCACCGCTGCATACATGTCGCCGGAGCAGGCGAGGGGAAGGCCCGTCGACAAGCGCGCCGACATCTGGGCGTTTGGCTGCGTGCTGTATCAATGCCTTACCGGCAAGCAGGCGTTTGACGGAGAAACGGTCACGGAAACCCTCGCCGCGATTCTCAAGAGCGAGCCGGATTGGGATGCTCTGCCCGCTGCTGCATCATGGAAGGTGAAGGACCTGCTGCATCGCTGCCTGGAGAAAGATCCGCGGCGGCGGTTGCATGACATTGCCGATGCGCGAATTGAGATTGAGGGCGGCCTGAACGAAGGAGGAACGAGCGCGAAAGCGGCACCGGAGCACGCCGGACGGATTGCCCTGCGATCTCTTTCCCCCGCCTCGAAGCTCGCATTATCAGCCTTGATCCTGGCCGGCGCAGTCGTCGGCGCTATGCTTTGGAACCTGGCCCGGCCGATTCAGTCTGCGTCAAAACCGGTCATCCGGTTCTCGGTACCACTGGCGCCTGAAAATCAGACGTGGCATGAAGATAGGGCCTTGACGCTCTCGCCAGATGGCAGTCTCTTTGTCTATGTCGCCGTACACAGCGGCAAGTCTCAACTCTTCTTGCGTCGGATTGACCAGCTTGAGGGTTTCCCCATTGCCGGAACTGAAGGCGCTAGCGGTCCGTTCTTTTCGCCCAACGGCGCAGCCGTTGGATTTTTCGCCGAAGGCAGGCTGAAAAAGGTGTCTTTGGCGGACGGATCAAGCGTACTCATCTGCGACGATCCAGGGTCTCTCCCGCATGGTGCGTTCTGGGAAACGTCCCCCGATGCCGCCGCGCGATGACGTTGCATCCTCGAACGTCTTTTATAGACCGGGAAGGTCAGTCCGGATTGCCGACTACACGTCTAAGTGGTTTCGGGCGGATCTTCCCCCCGCCGTTTTTGAGTAAGTGACACATTCTTCAGCTGATAGGAGTATTTTGGGGTCCATTATGTAGGCATGTAATATCAATAATAAGCCTTGACATATAGGTGCTATAT
>JBEKYG010000783.1:0-3039 GCA_049511215.1 Acidobacteriota bacterium
AATTGCACGCCGTTCGCTACGGCGTACGCGGCGCACACCGCGTCGACCTCCTTAGTCACGATTTCGAGGTAGTGGATCTGCATGACTCATTCATCTCCAGTTGTCGATGACGCCCGCGATCAGTCTAACGGACCTGCGCTTCAGCGGCGTGGCCCGCGACGCGCCATGGTAACGCACCTGCGATGCGGCAACGAAGCGGGCCACGTCCGCTGCAAGCGCTTAGTTGGGCGCCGAGTCGTGGCGCGGTTATAGTAGCTTCGTGCCAAGCCGCATGTCTTCTGGCGAAAGCCTTTTGCGTTTGGCGAAGGCTTCACGATACGCGGGCATATCCCAAAGCCACGCTTCCTGCGGTTCATAACTCTGGTCGTACAGTAACCACACCAATTTGTCCCAGCATTCGTACTGCCCAGCCGGTTTTCCACCTCCGGCTAAAGTGACTTTGCTGCCGCGCTTGCCGCTCGGTCGATTCGCCTTTACCTGGTAGCGCTTTCCGTTGAAGACGAAATCGAACCCTTTTGACACGGCAGTTCGCCCTAGCATGGACTGGCGGTACTCATCTTCGGAGCAACCGACGATACAAGCAACATCGTATTCGGCAACCGCGCTCGTGATGTGAGGTGCGACCCCAAACCGCTTCTCCCAGTCGAGTGCGGCTTGAACGAGGCGTCGGCGGAGTTCAGTTGACTGCATTTCGGGCGCCCAACTTAAAATATACAGAACTTGCGAAATAATTGGCCGGGTGGCCGGCGGAGGCATATCTGAGACTCCCGCCGGCCGGAATCTGCACATCTGACTGAAAAAACTCAAGATCTGCGAGGCCGGCTCCGCCTACTTAATCCGATACGCCGCAGGCTCCGCCCTGCGAATCGAATACAAGCGGGCGAGAGGGTTCCGGCACGGCCCTTCGCGCCGATGCCACTCACCGGACAGGCGCGCACAAACAAGCTTCCTACAAATGATGGCTCGGAATACCGCCAGGATGCTTCACACTGCCCTGCCGACTCCATGGACATCACCCCTTGTTTGCTGGAAGAAGCTGCCCGCATCATAACCTCCGGGAACGGCCCGCCACAATAATAAATTCAGGCTGCTCAGGTCAGTTGCGGATAACACAAACTACACTCACTGGCAGGCTTTGCCGACGCACAGGTTCTTGCTGAAGAAGGGCAGGACGTGGTTCTGGAAGCGGTCTGCCATGGCGCTGGTATGGGTGCCGTGGTAGAGATCGAGCGTGTTGGCGATGCCGTAGCTGTCGAGAATCTCGCGAAGCTTGCCGGCGCCGACGCGCAAGCCGTCCTGGTCGCCCACGTCGATGGAAATGCCCCGAAACTGACGCAGATTGCCGACATATTGATCGATGAATGCGAGCGGAGCATTTGCCGCCCACTTCGCCAGAACATCCTGCTGGGGCGCACCGTCCTTCACCGGCAGATCGAGATAGAGGGGCGGGTTCTTCGGATTGGGTGACCATGCCGCGGCGGAGGCAAGCTGGACTCTGGCGGCAAACGACAGGCCGGCTGAATCCGCGGGGGTCTTCACCGACTCCAGAGCCTTCGAAATTGCCGGATTGGCCGGCCCGCCGCCCATCGGCTCCAGACAGCACGGGCTCATGATGTACAGGCTGCCGAAAACATCCGCATGCTTCATCCCGATCCGCGCGGCGCCGTAGCCGCCCATGGAATGGCCGACCAGTCCGCGGCTCGTCCGCCTGGCGATGGTACGATAATGGGCGTCGATGTGGGCGACCACATCGTGTGCGATGAACTGCTCGAAGTCGCCGGTCGTGACGGAGCTCGAATACATCGATCCGTTGTGCACCGTTTTGGAGTCGGGCAGCACCACAATCATGTCCTGCGAACCCAGGGCAAAAGCGCCCTCGATCGCCTGCGACACCTGGATCTCGTGTGTCCACTGCTCGGCGCCTATCGAGTAGCCATGCAGGGCATAGACGACCGGGTAACGCCTGCTCTTCTCCCTGGTATAGCTTGGCGGCAGGAAGACAATTGTGTCGCGGTCGACAGCATCGCCTTCGAGATTGACTTCCAGTGCATGGCCGTGAATCTTGATGCGCTCCACAGCGACCGGCTTGGCGCCGGGGACGATGGGCAGTGCGTCAGTCTTCACCTGCGCCTCCGCGGCGTGCCAAACCCACGCGCCGGCGGCGAGCATTGTCAGGATGCAGGTCAGGAGCAAGGTCGATGATCGGGTCTTCATGGCAAGTCCTTTCTTATGAGCATCCTCAACGTTGCAAGCTGAACCGATGGCGACCGCGTCTCATTGGACTGCCTTCCATTTGAAACACGCGCCGTCCTTGCGGTCCGGCTGCGGTCCGGTGGCAGACACCGTGACCGGCCCAGGATTATTGGGTTTGGTGGCCAGATAGCGATGATTGGTGACGGACATGAGCATGGTGTCGCCGCGCATCAGGTTGATCCATTGGAAGGATTCCGCATCGCCAGGTGTTCTTCCGGCGAGATCCCTCAATATAACAATGTCGCCGGCGGCGGAGACAAACCGGCCCTTGCCGGCTTTCAGTGCCACGCGGCCCTTGCCAAGATCGACGACCTGGAATCGAACACTCCGGGCGTGCGCACCGGGGATGGCGGAGACGTCATAGTACTTGCCGTTGATCTTGTAGAGGTGATGGCCCTCGCCCATGCCTTCGGCGTTCATCTGGCGGCGGGTATTGGGGACGATCTCAGTGATGTCCTTGTTGAGTTCGACGATGACCGGGCGGGTGGCGCCGGAGATCGCGTAGATCTTGCCGTCGTCGTCGAAGAGAACGGACAAGTCATGCATGCCGGGGAGTTGGTTCCGTGCCCACGGACCGTCGGGGGACTTGGAGCGGAAGACCTGGCAGCCGACATTGTTGACATTGGAAAAGACGTAGAACATGCCGTCGTGGTAGCGAATGCATGGCGCCCAGATGCCCCTGCCGTAAATGTTCCCGCCTTCGAGGTGGAAGGCGGGGCTGAGGTCGAGGCGATCCATGCAGTAGCTGGCGAGTTCCCAGTTCACGAGGTCCCTCGAGTGCAGGAC
>JBEKYG010000784.1:0-3037 GCA_049511215.1 Acidobacteriota bacterium
CCAAATCGGTCGACTGCGACATCGTGCGGTACAATTCTCTCTCCTCTCCACTGTCCATATCGCGCCGCATCAGCCGCAGAGTGTTCGGGGAGCGAGGCTGTTCGCTGCCCGCTGATGCCTCGCAAAGCGAGAAAAAGAGGATTCTGCCATTGGCCGACAAGGCCGAGGCCCCTTGTACATTATATCCTGGCGGATCGAAGAACAGCTGTTGCCTGCCTGTCTGAGCTTCAACCGGCGGAAGACCAAGTGACCCTTCCCCAATCACTCATAAGGATCGATCGACTGTCAGGGAACCATTGAAGAAGACCGGGATAGGCGGAACTGGCAAACGCGGGAGAGGGAATGAGTTCCTGCTCCTCTCCGGTGTTGACCGAGCGGATGACTGGTTTTACTTCATTGCTGCCCATGTGGTCTGCCGCACGTTCCAGGCGTTCCTGAACTCGCTGGCTTTCAAACGAGCGCTCCTGTGCCAGCAGTTGCCAGCCCAGCCACCCGAGCGCGCAGCCAAAGACCAGCATGATACAGAGAAAGACCGCCAGCACGTGATGGGGCGGCCGGAGCCATTGCGCAAATGACATGCGTTAGCTCCAGATTTGCCTGCTGGAATTAGAGTATATCGCTTCGAGTCACAATGGGATGGAACTGGTGTCAGGATTCTGTTTCATTGCCTTTCTTTGAAATCATAGGCAATTGCTTCTGAGACGCAGGGTGAGGATAGCAGGAATTGGCCGGGAGTGTGTCCGGCAGATCACCCAGGAGGCCCCAATCGACATGTTCGGCAAACAGCAGGTCGCTCTTCTGATGGCATGCGTAACAAAAGCTTAGCTTGTTCAATAAGCCCAGATGGGTCGACCATAGCCACGGCAGCATTGACATGAGCGCTCTTGGCAAAATCGTTTGCCAAAGAGGCCGTCGGAAAATAATAAGAAATTTCCTATCATTGCGTGCTTCCCGATCCTCGGCGAACCATGGATTCGAGTCGTCCAATACCACGCTGGACGACCGTCATGGGTGCGCCGAAACTGAACCTGACGAAGGGCTTGAGCCTGGGCGGATCGCTTCTCTGCTTTCCCGGGTTGACGTCGAAGAACTCGCCGGGGACCGTGATTACCTGCTCTTTTAAGGCCTCACGAAAGAACTGGAACCCGTCGTTGAGGGGCGGCGGAAGCTTCCCGACGCATCCCCAGCAGTAAAAAGTACCCTCCGGATCGCGGGGGAAGAGCACTCCCATTCCCTTGAGGTGCTCGAGCATAAAATCGCGTTTGGGTCGAAAGGCGTCCCGCATGGCCTGTGTTTCCTGCCGGGCATGTTCGGGTTCCACGAGAGGCACGGTAACACGTTGAAGCCAGCGTGGCCCACCACCATCGATGGCGCTGCCGGAGCAGGTCAGTGTTTCAATCCAGTCCGGCGGTCCCAGGGTCCAGCCGACACGCCATCCGGGATAGCGATAGTTCTTCGTTAACCCGTCGATCAAAATTAGTGGATCGCGATCCACATCTTCGATATAGGCTGCTGCGCTGACCGGAGCGGACCCGTTCCAAACGAAATGCGAGTAGAACTCATCCAGCAGAAGCGCGACTCGATGCTTCCTGGCGATCGAAACCCAGGATTCCAATTCGCCGTCCCGAATGACCCGGCCCGTCGGGTTGCAGGGATTCGAAACCAGGAGCGCATTCAGGCCGTGGCGCAGGACATCGGCCTCAAGCCGTGAAGCGGGGATGGCGAACCCCTCCTCCAATGGCAGAGGCAGGTGAATCGGCGTGACCCGTGGAATGCCGCCGAGCAAATCCTCATAGGCGGTATAGTCGGGAGTGAAGTAACCCATCCTGATTTCTCCCAGAGCCCAAACCGCCCGTGTGAGGGCCAGCCGCCCTCCTGCAGTAATCGCGACGTTTCTCGCGGTATATTGCGATCTTTTGCCGCGTCGGAACTGCAGGTTGTAAAGTGCGGCCACTGCCTCACGGAGCTCTGCCAGACCCGCCACCGGGCCGTACGCGTGATCGTCCGGGGAAATGGAAATCTTGGTGACTCGTTCGGGAGCTCCGGGCAAAGGCCCAACCTCAGGCATGCCCTGACCCAGGTTGCACCAGTCGGGGTGCTCCCCGTAGTAGCCGAGCTTGGACGCTTCGGCCACAACATAGATAACTCCCATATAGGGCACATCGCGCAACGGACCCAGCTCTTTCACCATAAGGCCAGCGCTCCTCGCCAAAAGCAGTCCATGGTCACAAACTGCAAAAAGGGACATTACCACAATGTCTCTTCCGAAACCTCACCCCAGTTCCTCTCCCCCACGGTTCCGGCAAAATTGTGCGCAGGATGGAAAGCGGTTGCAGGGTTGGGAACAGCATCGCATGCATCGGGGCGCACCCGACGACGGATGAAAAGGCTATGCTCCCTCTGGGAGGCGATCATCGGTATCGGGGTCGGTATCGGGATCGCAGTTGCAATCGCTGTCGGCTTGCGCAGAGCAACACGACCGATTGCGACTGCGATTCCGACTGCGATCCCGATACCGACCCCGACGCTTTTGGCGGGCTCCAGGTTTGCGGTTGGACCGGGCTTGCACAGCGAGGACAGAATGGTTATAAGTTCGGGGGCATCTCATTCACCTCGTCGAGGAGAGGCGCGTGTCATACCAATACATTTACGTGATGAAGGACCTGCGCAAGGTTTACCCACCCAATCGGGAAGTGCTGAAGGGAATCTGGCTCTCATTTTTCCCGGGCGCGAAGATCGGGCTTATTGGCGCGAATGGCGCGGGCAAGAGCACCTTGCTCAAGATCATGGCCGGCGCGATCACGGAATTCCAAGGGGAGGCATGGCCGGCCGATGGGGTCAAGGTCGGCCATCTCCCACAGGAACCCCAACTCGACCCGTCGAAGGATGTCCTCGGAAACGCGGAAGAGGGCGTGCGCGCAACCAGGGAACTGCTCCGGGCATTCGATGCCATCAACGCTCGCTTTGCAGAAGATCTTTCCTCGGAGGAAATGGACAAGCTCCTCGCTGATCAGGCGCGGGTCCAGGATGCCATCGA
>JBEKYG010000785.1:0-3037 GCA_049511215.1 Acidobacteriota bacterium
GTCGCGGTCATGTACCTGGGCCGCATCGTGGAAGAAGCCCCGGCCGAGGACTTTTTCCGCATGCCCAGGCATCCGTACAGCCAGGCTCTGCTCGAAAGCATGCCGGTTTTGGATCTCGAACGAGCCAAATCGCAGCCGCTATTGTCCGGAGATGTTCCTTCCCCAGCCGACCCCCCTTCCGGATGCCCTTTTCACCCTCGCTGCCCAAAAGCCTTTTCCAGGTGCGGGGATGAGATCCCCCAGCTCCAATCAATTCAAACTGGAAGAGTCTCCTGTTTCCTTTACAGAACTTAGGCTTTGCGCAAGAATAAGTTGGCATTTTGGCGCGAGCGCCGGGCGGGCTGATGTAAGGCGCCGCGACGCAGGCGATTGTGCATGAGTTTTGTCGATGCAAGCGGGCGTGTTGGCTTGTGTGTTATTTCGAGGCTGGCGGTGTAGCTTGATGGCGTCAGGCGGAGGAAGACTGGCGGCCCGCCTTGGGTAGGAAGGCCGCCCGTGAGTCAATATCCGGAGCTAATCCCCGCGATCAATCGTGCGGGACAGGTTCGTCGCTGGCGATTTTGCCGTCGAGCAGGCGAACCACTCGATAGGCGTGCAGAGCGATGTCCGGCTCGTGAGTGACCAGAATGATCGTGTGACCCTTGTGGTGCAGCTCATCAAGAAGCCGCATGATGTCCATGCTGGTCGCCGAATCCAGGTTTCCAGTGGGCTCGTCCGCCAGGATGATCGACGGGTTGTTCACGAGGGCTCGGGCGACGGCGACGCGCTGCCGCTGGCCTCCAGACAACTCGTTCGGCCTGTGGTACATGCGCTCCCCAAGCTCAACCGACTGTAACGCCTTGATAGCTCGTTCTTTACGCTCGTGAGAAGGCGTGCCGTTGTAGATCAGTGGGAGTTCCACATTGTGGAGCGCCGTGGCCCGCGCCAGCAGGTTGAAGGTCTGAAAGACGAACCCGATCTCCTTGTTGCGAATATGGGCCAGTTCATCATCGTTCATTTCCGAGACGAGGCGCGAGTTGAGAAAGTACTTGCCTTTCGACGGCGTATCCAGGCATCCGATCAGGTTCATCATCGTGGATTTTCCGGAACCGGATGGTCCCATGATGGCAACATATTCTCCTCGATGGATCTCAAAGGTCACGCCGCGCAAGGCGTGAACTTGCTCAGTGCCCATGACGTAAGTCTTCTGGAGGTCTTCGGTTCTAATTAAGATGTCAGGATTCTGTTGGTCTTTTCCGTTGCTTCCACTCATGTTGTTCCTCGAAGCGCTGTAGCTCTTGGCTCAGCTTGGTGATTTGGTTGTCTCCGCCTTCGTGGTGGTGTCGGCTTTAACGAAGGCCCCGTCCTTGAGAGTGCGCAGAGTCTGAAAGCTTCCAGATACGATTAGCTCCCCTTCTTGGAGGTTTGATTTTACCTCAATTTCGGACTCACCGGTTATCCCTGTCTTCACGGGACGGAACCTGGCACGGTTGTCCTTATTAATTACGAAGGCACCCTCAAGTTCTTTCTTGTTAATTTTGGTTTTGGAGGAATCAGCCTGGGCGATAGCGTTTGTCTTCTTCCCCTTTTGGTTGAGATCCGGCTCGAGGTACTTGCCGTCTTTGTCTACCTCGACCTCACGGATCGTCAGCGCCTGGATCGGGATCGCCAGCACATTGTTCCTGGTGTCGGTAATAATGTCGGCGGTGCAGGACATGCCGGGCCGAATCTTGTCCGGCGGGCTCTTGATCGTCACTTCCACCTTGAAGTCCTTTGCTTCCTGCGTAGTAGAGCCGGCGGTGGTAATCGGGCTGTTGCCGATCTCCGTGACTTCGCCGTCGAGCACCATATCGGGCAGCGCATCCACCTTGACGTGCGCGGTATTCCCAATAGCCAGACTCACGATGTCGGTCTCATCCACCTTCAGCTCGGCTTGAATCACACTCAGGTCGGAAATCGTCATGAGGGTGGCTTGGGGAGAGTTCAAGGTTCCGGGAACCGCCCGTTCACCCAGATGAACCAGCAGCTGAGTGACCACGCCGCTTAATGGTGAGGGAATCGTGGTTTTCTTCAGGTTATCCGTGGCGGAGGTCAGGTTTGCTTCCTGCATCTTCAGCCGTGTCTCGGATGCGCCGACGTTCGCCTTCATTTGATCGAGGCTGTTCTGGGAGACCTTGATCTGAATCTCCATCTGGTCGACCTGCGTCCTCGCCACCTCTGCTTGCGATCGTGCGGCTTTCTGGTTGTTTTGCGCCTGTTCATAGTCATCCCGCGAGATCAGCCCATCCTCGTTCAGTTGTTGGCTTCGCTTGAAGCTGCTTTCGGCCCGAGCCTGATTGGCCTCGGCCTGGGTCGCCGACGAGCGGGCTGCCGCCAGCTGAGATCTCGCGGTCGCGAGGTTGTGGTCCGCGTTGGAAATCTGAAACTCCTGAGCCCGCAGATCCTGCCTCGAAGCCTCAAATTGGGCGCGACTCGAAACCTCGCTCGCCGCGGTCTGGATTGGATCGATCTTAAGCAGAACGTCGCCTTTCTTCACTTTGTCGCCTTCGTGCACGGGGAGATCCGTCACCACTCCGGCGATTTCCGCCTGAAGGTCGACATAATCCTTGGTTCGAATCTCACCGCTCGCCGAAACCTGTGCCTTCAGGACATCTTTGCGGACGACCTTGGAAGTCTGGACGAGCACCACCTCCGTCCGTGTCGCTCGGATGCTGAAAAATATGACGAGGCCAAGCGCAACAGCCGCACAGCAGGCGATCCATATCTTTTTCTTCTTGCTCATTCAACGCCTCCAGCAGTATGGCCATTAGTACGAACCGCGTCCAAAAAAGGTTTCAATTAACTCCCTCCCCGAAATCCTTGGTGCGGTCGGAAGAACCTTGCATTTTACACAATCCCAAAGTAAATGGGAACGGAAACCGCGGTATCTCTACGATTTAGACCGTTATGCGCCGCGCAACGAGAATTTTGTTCTCGTTAGAAGCCAGGAGCCGGAAGCAAGAAGCCAGAAGCTCCATGCCGAGCTCAAAGCGGCAGGCGAGCACAAGCACTTCGCCGA
>JBEKYG010000786.1:0-3037 GCA_049511215.1 Acidobacteriota bacterium
GGCGAAAAAGTGCGTGCGGTTATGCCACTTCTTTTCGCTCCGTCCCGCGAGGCGGAGGTAGGCCTCATGAATGAGTGCTGTCGTCTGCAGCGTGTGATCCCGGCGCTCTCGCCGCATGTAGTGGGAAGCGAGGCGATGCAATTCCGCGTACACGACGGGCATCAGGCGCGCGAGCGCATCCTGCTTGCCCTGTCGCAGCTCATCCAGCAATGCCGTCACTTCGGCCGATTCAGTCATTCCCCACCCGCGAGGAGACCCGGTAGGATCAGGGTGCATGATAACGCCAATTCCCAGCCTGGTGCAAATTCTATGTCACTTTCCGGTCATATACGTCGCTTGTGTGTCTGAGATGTCTAGGAATCCCGGATAGAGCGTTTTGGCGGCCATTATAGGCATGTGCACACAAAAGTCAATCCGGGATCGGGTGGGCGGTTAAGAATCTAATCAATTATTTGCGCAGGAAATGCGGAAAGGACTGTATGAAGAATCGATTGATGATATCGGCCCTGGCGGTGGCCGTCTGGCTGTCGGTCGCGGTCAGTGGTCGCAGCTCGGGCAAGACACCAACCTACACTCCCGTGTCGCTGTCGGTTGTCATTAACGACACCGATTCGGGGAATGGCGAACCCTATCAGATTCGCAGTGACAGCGGGGGACCTTACGTCGACACCGTAAATGGCGTCTCGGCCCAGATCAACCAGTACGGCATCCTAATGATCGGTTTCGGACCGCATCGGGGTGTATATTTCGACTATTCACAACGTTATGACCAACCGCAGAGCGTGGCAACGTCCGGGCTTTACGCAGCGGTGAACCTATCAATTCAGGTCCCATCGACTCCGCTGCAGGCGATGGGAAATGGCACATCCCAGTGTGTGCCGTTGGGGTGGTTTTATACGGATCACAATGGGATCGATTGGCGGGACACATTCCAATTCCCAGGAAGCAGTACCGGCAAGGGCGGTACTGCCCTCATCACGCGGTCTGACAATTCGACCTGGTTCGCGGTGGCGGCCAACAACACATGCGGAGTATCAGATGATCCCGCTCCGGTTTGGGTGAACTATGTCACCTGGTTGTCAGGAAAGCGCTACACCGTCACGGACGCGGGCGAGTATTACGTGCCATTCAACCTGACGATGACAAAAAAATAGCTGGGTTCCGCGTTAGGCGCCGGCTGCCAGACGGCGCCTTCGGGATGTTTATTGCTTCGCTCTCTATTTGTGCGGTGATCCGACACTGGCGGAGGACATGGCTTGCCACTAAGAAGGCAGAGGTGTGCTGCCACTAAGAAGAAGGATAGTCTGGATAAGCAGCCTTATGGGTTGCCTCTCGTAGGTCTCGCTTGTGCCGCGCTTCCCCAGCTTCCGATATGGAGTGATTATGTCAACTTCCGCAGTCTCTGAGAGACCCTGACCCGATCATAATCCAAAACGAAGCTGCAGGATACAGATTTCGACACACCTCTGCCTTCATAGTGGCAGGGCAGATAAGCTCAGCTCACCAACGATAAGCGGCGTCTGGGTCTATAGCTGCTGGGGCAATCGGCGGGGATCTGGAGGGGAGCCCGAGGCAGGCCAGAATCTTTCGAAAATCGGTTCCAGGCCGCAATTGGTGAATGTGCCTATGCGTGAAATTGGTGAAATAGTAGCCTGGCACCGATTTGCACCGATTTCGATAATGGTGAGACAAAAAACGGGGGCCGTCACTGCATAGAGGTTCTCAGGTTTCAGCTGGGCCGCCCGAGGTTCTTCAAGTACCGCCCGGTGAGAGAGTCTTCGGCTTGCATGATGTCCGATAAACTTCCCTGGGCGACCACGTATCCGCCCTGATCGCCACCCTGTGGACCCAGATCAATAAGCCAGTCGGCATTCAGGATGATTTGCGGATCGTGCTCAATCACCAGCAGGGTATTCCCCTGGTCGGCCAGCTGATAAAACAGATTCAGCAGATATTCGATATCGCTGAAATGCAGGCCGGTTGCAGGTTCGTCAAACAAATACAGCGCCTTTCCTTTTGCCGGTCGCCCCAGTTCGGCGGCCAGCATCAGCCGCTGCGATTCCCCGCCTGAGAGCGTATCCAGCGGCTGTCCCAACTGCAGGTAACCTAATCCGACCTTGTTCAACATTGCCAGCTGAGTGGAAAGAGCCTTGTGTTTCTCGAAAAACTCGGCCGCCTCGCTTGCCGTCAATGCCAGCACCTCGGCAATGTTTTTATCGTGATAACGGCAGGCCAGCACGCCTTCGCGGTATCGCTTGCCACGGCATTGTTCGCAAGTCACGTGGACATCCGACAGAAAATCCATGCTGACTTTGATCCTGCCCAGGCCCCGGCACGTCTCGCAGCGCCCTTCCTTTTCGGCAAAAGAAAAATGCTTCTTTCTAAAATCAAAACGTCGAGCATCTTCTGTTGCGGCAAACAAATCCCGGATCCGGTCCAAGATGCCGGTGAAGGTCGCCGGAGTTCCGATGGAACCTGAAAACTGCGACCTGTGAAGCACAGAGACCACCCGCTGGAAACGTTCAAAACCGCGGATCGAGGAACAGCCGCAGGCTCTCCCTCTTTCCCACGATTGCTGAATGACGTCATATACCAAGCTGGACTTCCCGCTTCCCGAGACTCCGGTGACAACAACGATACCTTCGGCAGGGATATCCACAGCAAAATGCTTCAGATTGTGGGCGCTCGCATCCTCGATGTGCAATCCCGGCTGCAGATCTCTGGCGTTCACAGCGGCAATTGCAAGATTTCGCGCCAGATACTTGCCGGTGATCGAAGCCGGGTTGCGCTTGATTTCTTCCGGGCGGCCTTCTGCGACGATCCTTCCTCCCTGGCTGCCTGCGCCGGGTCCCAAGTCGATGACATGATCTGCTGCAAGGATCACATCGCGGTCATGCTCCACTACGACGATGGTATTATTTGTCTGCTGCAGCACGCGCAGCATTTTCATCAGCCGGGCAACGTCTGCGGCATGCAAACCGACCGTGGGTTCATCCAGTACGTATGTGATGCCGGTAAGACCGCTGCCTAGTTGTGC
>JBEKYG010000787.1:0-3035 GCA_049511215.1 Acidobacteriota bacterium
GGAGACCAGGAGGGTGGCATCGCGATACTGCGAGTCGAGGCTGGTCTTGATGAAAAAATCGCGAATGTGAACTTGCGGGGCGCTCCAGAGCGTTACGTTGCGGAAGATGCCGCTGAGACGCCACATGTCCTGATCCTCGAGGTAGGTTCCCGCACTATAACGGTAGACCTCCGCGGCGATCATGTTTCTTTGTCCGGGCTTGACGTACGGAGTTATGTCGAATTCGGCGGCGTTGCGAGAGTTGACGCTGAAACCAACCTGCTGGCCGTTGACCCAGAGGAAGAAGGCTGAATCGACACCATCGAAGGTCAGGAAGATGCGCCGCCCATTCCAATTGGTGGGCACGTCAAAATCACGCCGATAACTGCCGACCGGGTTCCGCTCTTCGTAGGCAGTGTAGTTCTTGGGAGGCTCGCTCATGACCTTGGGCCAGTCCTTCTGGATGGTGTAGCCGGCATTCCTGTAATACGGGGTGCCGTACCCGAGCACCTGCCAGTTGGAAGGGACCGGAATTTCTTTCCACGAACTCACGTCGAACTCAGGCTTGCAAAAATCGACGGGACGCTGTTCGGGGCGGGGCACCCAGTTGAATTTCCACTGGCCGTTCAGGCTCCGGCTCCAAGAAGAGGCGTGCCGATTGGCGGCGAGAGCCTCCGCGCGACTGCCGTAAGGCATGAGTGTGGCATGGTAAGGCTGTTTGTTGATGCCGAGCATCTGCTCGTTTTCAATCTCGGCTGGAACGGTAGCATCCGCCGGGCTCAGCAGAGTGGACAACGCAAAAAAAGCAAAAAGGTATGAAATGACGAGGTGACGTTTTCGCATGGCAAGCTCTCGATTTATTGACATCAGTTTTCTGATCCCTGGTGGATGCAGGATACCAGCGGCAGATGCGGAAATCATCAGGAATCACCAGATTAAGTTGGTGACGGCCGATCATATTCGTCGAACTCGAATACCCACGCCTTAGCTTGAGCGGTAACCCTAGCCAACGCCAGGAACCGCGAAACACACGAAAGCGACGAAAGAACCCAATTCGTGTCTTTCGTGTGTCTCGTGGTTGCCAATGCGTTGAACGAATTGTGTCGAATTTTCCCTCCGCGGAACTTCTCATGTGCTCTGTGCTGCCCTAGTGAAGTATGATCAAACGCATGAAAAGCACCTCTGTTTTGATCTTCGCACTTCTGTGCGCCGCTCCGGCGGCAGGCAGACCGGCAACCGATAAGCAGGAGGGACTCTTGAAGGAAATTGCCCGACTTGAGGCCAAGTACGGCGGCCATCTTGGATTCATGGCCAAGAACCTCGGCACCGGAGAAACCGTCGGCTACCATGCCTCGGAACGTTTTCCCACCGCAAGCGCCATCAAGTTGCCCGTAATGGCAGCCTTCTTCCATCTCGTGGACCAAAAGCAGATCGATCCGAATGCCATCATCACGTTGACCAAGGAAGATTGGAAGCCGGGCTCGGGGATTCTGCAATTCCTTTCCGACGGAGACCGCTTCTCATTGCTTGACGCAGTCAAGCTCATGATCACCCTCAGCGACAACACCGCGACGAATCTCGTCCTCGACCGGCTTGCGCCGACGCATCCTCAGCGCCTGAGCGTTGTCAATGACTTCCTCGTTCAGAAAGGGCTCAACGATACCAGGCTGCTGAATCGTCTGTTTTCTGTCGAAACCAAACAGCGAACGCCTGAGGCTTTGCGCTACGGCATCGGGGTATCCACGCCGGAAGACATGGTCATGTTGCTGGAAGCTCTCTACTCCAAGACGCTTGTCTCACCCGCATCCTGCGATGCCATGCTGGGTATCTTGAAAAAGCAATCTTACCGAGACATGATTCCGAGGTTCCTTCCGGAAGGAGAATGCAAATATCTCGAGGTCGCCAACAAGACCGGCTCCGTAAATGAGACCAAGGTCGACGTGGCGTTGGTCCTTTCCGATAAGGCCAATATCGCGCTCGCGATCTTCGTCGACAAGAATCCCGATCATCGGGGAGATATCGAAAACCGAGGGCTTCTCCTGGGTGCGATGGTCTCGCGAGCCGTGTGGAACCACTTCACCGGCAGTATGGGATACGAGGAGAGGAAGCTTCCGGCCAACAACGTCGACTGGAATACCTACCCGGGTGGCCAGTGGGGGATCTATCGCTCCATCGCAGCTCCATTCCCACATGGAAAAAGAGAGCATGGATTCAAGGCGTCCGGCGGCACCCTCTACCCATACCACCCTCACTATGACGACAACAGCGTGGTCGTTGTGGTGCCGGAAACATTCAAAGAGACGGCCGAGGGAACCAACGTGATCATCCACTTTCACGACCGTATGGACGACAACCTGGGCGTGCTGGAAAGAAACGGAATGCCCCAGGCACTGGCCGCTCAAAAGATCAATGCCATCCTGATATTGCCCCAGGGGCCCTACCGCGCGGAAGATTCCTTCGGCGGAAAGATGGAGGACAAAGGGGGCTTGAAGCGCCTTATCGAGGATATGCTGGCGACGATGAAGAACGAAAACATCATCAAGACGACCCGGTTGAACAAACTGGTCATCAGCGCCGACGGTTGGGGATACCGTTCCGCGGCATTCGCTTTAAGGCGGGGGGGTCTGGAAAGCCACATCACAGATGTGTTTCTCTTTGACGCGCTCTTCGGCAACCAGGCTGCCTTGCGCGACTGGCTGAAGAAGGGAGATGGCATCCTGTACGCCGCTTACACCACGGCCGCCGCGAAAGAACATGTGAGTTTCGAAAAGACCGTCAGCGGAGAGGCCGGGACGAAGCTACGCTTCACGCCCACCTCAGTCGACCACGGCCGGGTGATCCAGACGTTCTTCGAGTCCTGGCTTAAAGAGCTCAGCCACACATGGAAATAGGGACATGACGGTTGACAGAGATTTAGTGCGTGATAAACCCACGGCCTCTGGCCGTGCGACCCATATCGCGCATTTCGCCTGGCCGGAAAAACTGAACCGCGAAGACCTCAAAGACCTCAAAGAAAACACTTCGAGGTCTTTGAGGTCTTCGTGGTTTAAATCCCC